>NZ_JBEOOL010000038.1:0-40400 GCF_040309225.1 Pseudoalteromonas sp. GW168-MNA-CIBAN-0100
CCCTTCATAAGCGCCAAGTGTACCCGCTAATTACGTAATTAGCGGGTACACTTGGCGCTTATGAAGGGGGTACAGTTGAGTACACTTAGCTTGCGAGTAAGGGGTACACTTATGCGTAATTGTTGCGGGTACACTTGTTAACTTGTTTATTATTGGTTGCGAGTACAGTTAATTATGCTTTAACGCGCTTTTTAGGTTTTAATGGTTGTTGCTTGCTATTGGTGGCTCTTTTAATCGCGCCCATATAGCGCATTAAGTGAGTGGTTTATCAGATGGGTATGTTTACTTATTTAATAACGCCAATGCCAACACGGTGCAGTACAGTTGGTTTTTCATAGGTTCCTAAATAGGAAGTACACTTATAAAATAACTTTAACTAATTGATTTATATTGATTATAACGGGAACTTAACTGGAACAGTTAACCGAGCCTATTTCAAATACGATAATGAACAACTAAAATATACAAATAAACATTTGTATAAATGTGTAATATAGTGCTAAATTACTGCTAACAAAGGAGGCCTATTATGCCAAAAGTAATTTCTGTTATTAATCAAAAAGGCGGTGCAGGCAAAACGACTGCAAGCACCAATATTGCTTCACAACTTCACAGTGAGGGCTTTAACGTGCTGCTGGTGGATATTGACCCACAAGGCAGCGCTTCAAACTGGTCAGCCGCTAAGGGTGATGCTGATGAAACATTCCCGGTAATTAAACTGGATAAAACACTGCAGCGCGACTTACCACGCATTGCTCGCGGGTATGACTACGTAATTATAGATGGTGCGCCACAAGTGTCTGAATTGGCCGCTGTGGCCATTCGTGTTGCTGATGTGGTGATTATCCCGGTGCAACCTTCGCCTTACGATGTGTGGGCATGTGCTGACCTTGTGGACGTTGTTAAAACGCGCCAAATGGTGACTGACGGCAAACCTAAAGCGGCGTTTTTAATTTCTATGGCTATGGATAACACCAATATTACGGCTGAAATTAAAGAGGTGATCAAAGGGTACGAACTGCCAGTATTAACGCATTGCACACACCGCACCGTTGTTTATCCTGAAACAGCAAAAACAGGCGCAAGCGTTATATCACTTAAAAAAGCTGGTGGCCCTCACCCAGCAGCGCAAGACATTAAAAACATTACGGCTGAAATTAAGGATTTATTAAATGAGCACTAAAACAACAATGAGCATAAGACCTGGTGCAAACATCAGCCGCGAAAAACAAGAGGCGCTTGCTATTGTTTCTCAGGTTGATGATTACTTAGGAACCAACGTACACAAGGCGCGTGTTGATTTAGATAAGCGTATTTGGAAAGGCGTAAAGCAACTAAGCACTGATACACGCACCGATGAAGATAGAGCGGTTACTTTTCGTATGATAGCCACGGAAGCACTGCTTGATTTGTTTGAAAAGTACGAAAAAGGCGAGGGAAAATACGAGTTTGATATCGGTGTCGATGGATTCAAGTTTGATAAATAAGTTTTAAAACGAAAGGGCCAGACTGCAATCTGGCCCTCACTACACAACCAAAACCATGCAGGAATAAGTTATGTCAGATACAGATCTTAACACATTAATAAAAATGCCACTTAAAAATATTTTTGAAAGTGAATACTGGACTAAGCGTTTTTTAATTTGGGCTAAAAATAATAAATGCGGCCTACGTATAAAACAAGGAGGGCTTGCCTAATGGATGAAGAAACGTTTGAAATTGAACTTACAAAGGCTGGGGTTCTGGCTGGGCGTAAGCTGTTTAACCACGTAACCGAGGATGATTTATACAGGTTTGGTTACTCAAGTGAAGAAATTGATGCGCTTAGTGAGCTGTGTTTAGAGCTTAAAGATAAAGTTGAATACATTGAAATGATGGAGGGATAGTTGATGGAACCATGTGAATATGAAAGCTGTGAGAACCCCGCAGAGTTTTTTGATGAAATGGGGGATAAAGTTTGCAGAGAATGCATGGAAAGAGAGGTTAACGAAAGCGATGCTAAGCCAGAGGATTTTGAACAATTCTGCTTAATAATGTAATGGCCAAAAACAACCCAATAGTTGACACGCCTTAAAAAGTTTTCAACTATTGGTTTTTAACTAGGGGATTTAACATGATAGGGATTGCAAAAATACTGGTCGGATTAATGCTATTAATCTTAATTACGGTGTTAACCATTTACTTTAATGTGATTGGTTTTTTAATTGGGGTCGGCATGGCCATCATTCTAAACGGCACATTTAACAGAATAGATCAGCGAAAAGAAAAGCAGCCATAAGGCTGCTTTTTTCGTTTAGGAGTAATAAGGCGGGATTGGTATGGGGGTATCATCGGGGGCTGGGGTATCGTCATCTTCATAAACGCGCACATCGTCTAACAAAGCGGTAACGCCTACTTTATCAATTGATGAGGGCTTTATATCTGTAATCAAAACCGCATTACACCAACGGTTCGTTATACCAAACATAAATAACGGCGGTTCCATTGAGCCATCAAGCACTGGTACAAAATCAAGATCCTTATCAATTACCACCGCATTCACTGAGCCATTTACTTTTGATGCTACATACGGGCCTGATAACTTGCCATCAGGTTTGCGCAGCGCAAGTATATGCTGCTCTCCGTCTTGCCATTCAAGCTCTGCATCAGTAAATATGGTTCGCCCCACTGCATACTCAACACGGCCTGTTTGTTCATAACCGGGTATGTCATCGGCTAACGCGCAATAATCCATATAACGCGAATTCAGCGCATCCATTTCGGTTTTAAAATCAAACTGGGTGCGGCGGTAGCGGCGTATTCTGCGTTTACGCATACCAAACTGATACGCTTTGTCTTTATCGGTTATACCAAACGCACGTACTTTTTCAGGGTTGTAACCATTGTCACCGGGCAATAAACAAAGCACCGTTTCAGACTTCCACGTAACAGGGCTGAAATATTCAACCTCTACACCATCGGGTTCGTCATCATCAATCAGCTTAATACTACGCTCTAAAAAACCAACGTAATTGTCTGGCTGATACATGTGCTGAAAAACCGTTCGTGGCTGGTCGCGTACTGGCGTTATTCTACCGTAATCAATGGTGGGCTCTGCAAAACCAACGGCCAGTATGCGTTTAACTGCTTCAAATACCGTGGTGGCACTATCAAAAACCGCATTAAACTCATCACCTCGCGCACTCCAAATATTGTGCAAGGCTTCGGCTTCTTCTAGCCCTATTTTATCGTCACCGTGGCCTACGCTCTTTATTACATGAGCAAAAAACGGGGCAATGTCTTTGGTGGGGCGCGGTGCGCTCCATACGCCATTTTCATAAACGGGTAATACGCGCGTTGCTATTAGGTTAAATTTGTTTTCAGCCGAACCTGCAAGCGCATTGGTACCTTTAATTCTTACAGCAAGCGTTGTCATGCCATCGTAAAAAGTCGCGCTTTTAAGCTCTGCTTTTAAGGCAGTCCAATACACATCATCATAAATTCGCGTGTCATCGTTAGCGGCGGTGCTACGTTTAACGCGTATTTCAGGGCGTATTTTTTCAGGCAGGCTTATTGGTATGGTTTTGCCTAGTTGATCATTCGTTTTATCTGAAAACAAAATAGCCGGTGCTTGTGTCCATTCAAGTGCGCCCTCGGCTCTATACTCAACAATAATGTTTACTGAGCGAGTTAAAAAGTCACCTTCATCATCAAGTTCGCCCAAACCTTGCGGCATAGAAAAATCAAGCCATAACTGATCTGTTACTTCACCTTCTGGTACCGCAAAAAACGGGCCGTTAAATTCACCATCACCGCCGCCATCTTCGGTAAACACTTTGGCATACGAATTAGACTCAGTTGTAAAGCCTGTCCATGTGGTGTCTTCTTCGTATTGAGCATTGAGCTTTTTCAGCTCATTACCTGAAATACTGGTTTCAAGTATTTCATAATAACCGCTGTTTTCAGGGTTGCTTGTGTATTGAATACGGATGATTTCACCCACCTCAAAAGGCAGTGGTGTTTTATGTTTAAAACTACCAAATTCAGGATCATACTCTTCTATATAAGCAATTAATTCTGTGCCTGAAAAAGAATAACTGTAGCTGCTTGTTTCTTCACCGCCTGTGCTTGATATTTTCCCTTTCAGCTCTATACCTGTGCTGCCTGACGTTGAACCCACCTCGCTTGATGTATAAACGTTGCGGTGTCCTTCGTGTACGCTTACATCTTCACCGGGGCCAAATATTTCATAAAACACATCGCCCGTATAACTTTTAACAGGTGTATTAGCAATAAACACTTCTTCTGGCAGGATTTCATATTCACCACTGCCAACGCTTAGCATTAAATAAAGCCACTGCTCGTTGTCTATATATTCACGGCGGGGCATGGTTAAATAATCAGGGAATATTGCGTGTCGGCCTGCGCCCTCTGGCACAATACCCATGAGCTTTGGCTTGTTACCTTGGGTGTTAACTTCGTAAATACTGCTGCCATCTGGCGTGGTTGAATTGTAGTTATCTGGTATTTGGTTTGCGGTATAAATGGCAACACCAATGGCTATTACTGCTATCACTGCGTAAGCAATCGTTACCGGGTCTTTTGCCTCAACTATTAGCCTTATGTCATCGTTAGGTTTAAACGTGTACGTGGGCCATTCACACGGCAAAACGTGCCTATTATTTATGTTAGCACTAAACAATGGTTGTTCGCGGTCATCATAAGCGGGTACATTTTGTTTTAACCAGGTACTTAGTGTTTGCCCAACAAAGGCGGTGCAAGGTTCGTATAAATTAAGATCAAGTTTATTGGGGTAAACCTTAACTTCAACCTGTGTATTCATAAAACTTAACCTCAAAAAATAACCGCTTAAAGTCAGCGATTTTCACAATTGACGGGCCTTTTTTTCGTGATGTATGCAGTATTTGTAACTGCCCATCAACAACAACACATAAGCCCATGTGTATTAAACTTTGCCCTCTAAACCCACACGCAATGGCCTGCTCTTTAGCTAAGCAGGGTTTAAACTGATCAACTATTTGTGCGTATGAGTTTGTTAGGTTGGTTTTATCGTCTGGGCTTACATGGCCAAACGACTTAAATAACGGTTTACCAAATACGTTATGCAGCACAAGGCGTGGCTGGCCCCAACAATCTAGGCCAGCCATATCTCGACCACCATCAACGTAAGGTACGCTTAGGTAATCATCTATTTTATGCATGAGGTTTTAACTAAAGTATTTTAAGCCCGGGGCTATGCTGGGTATGTAACGTCTACGGGGCCACGCTTTATTTACTAAATCAGTAAACGATGCAACCACGTTTACGCGCTTGGCGTTTGCTTTTACATCACTGGCTACCATTTCAACGGGCGGTTCACCGGGTTCGTTTAAGTTGCTTTTAGTGTAAACACGATAAACAACCGTTATTTTATCACCCGCATTAATCGCGCTGTTAATCTTATCAAGCGCTAGGCCCGTAATATTATCAAGCTGAAATTGTAAGTTTTGACTTCCTTTCACTGAGCGGGCGGGCAATGATACGCCCATCCCGCTCGCCGTAAATGTGACAAACTCGCCAGTTTCCAAACCTGCCGTTACATCATCAAAACCTTCGCAAATTCGGATAGCTCCAAATGTGTCTGCAAGTAAGGTTAATGTATGTATTGGTAGGTCGTTAGTTGGAGCGCTGGCGTATACTTTTTGAAGGACTGTACTCATGTAACCAAATCGCCATTTTTTACAATTATCTGGCCACCATCTAAAGTTCGCTTAACTAGAGAGCTACCCGTATCTGTGCAATTCCTTAAAACAATTTGACCAGTTTGAGCAGAGTAAGCTGCGACTAATGCGAGTTCAGAGTGACAATTTATTAATTCTAACTTTGCATTTTCATCACGGCTAACCACGTTAACTGCGTAATTGAAGTTATTCCCGATACTAACACAGCCAATGCATACCATCTGAGTACCGACACCTAGCTCTTCAGATACTAGATCGCCAACAATAGAAAAACCTTCACCAGCATAGTTTGAACCTCTAGCTGATTGACCGTTATGCTGAGCAATTGCCCCATAAAGGGTTACATGTGAACCATAAGATGTTGCAATTCCCCTGTCACCATTAAACTCGAATAATCCGCCGTGATAGGTTCCTTCACTTCTTTCGTGAAGTGAGTCTCCATCGTCATAACAATCATGAGACCATTGGTCAAACAAAACAACACTAGAAGCGAAGGGCAAGCCTACGCCCGTGTATTCGGTATTTGTATTGTGTCCATTGCCACCATCATTGCCAGCCCCTGCGTATTCGCAGCGATATTCAAGCCCACGTGTCTTCCCTCTGTCAATGCTATTAGAGGATGAACCTAATGAATAACATTCGTAAAGTTCGTAAGAATTACAACCCTGAACATTAAATCTTCCATAGAATAGCTTTATACCTCTTGCAACTAGGTCTACACCGCTATGCTGCCCTACAAATAGCGAGTTCGTTGTAGGTATGTAGTATTCGTACTGGTTTGGATCATCGCTATCTATAGGATGTATATATAAACGGTCTGTCAAATAAAACCATGTGCCGGGTTTTAATGAACAATCTTCAAGAGAGTTTGCCTCAAGCAATTTTGATGAACTCAATCTGTGTGTGCGGCCGCGTTGGAGTGGATGCCTATCTTCAATTGATATTTCACCACTTTCCCTGTTGTGATGCCATAAATATTTACTCGGTGATATTTCGCATAGCTGGCTATAAACATTTTCATAATCAGTTGCAGCCCAGTTTTCTTTCAAAATATCTCGATCATAAATAACTCTAACTTCATCAAGTGTTGCGGCGCAAACCTCAAATCGACCGCTAACAGCTGACAGGCCAAAGGTTAAATTCTTATGTATTCCATCTAAAAGAATAATTCGACCACCGTTTGGTAGTTTTCTCAGTGCCGCCGCTCCACTTTGCATTGGCGATGCTTTAGTCCCTGCATTACTGTCATCACCATTTGGTGATAAGTAAATGGTGTTTAATAGATCAATTTGACTGATGTTGCTGTAGTAAGAGCGGTAAACACATCCAACATTCTCTTCTGTCAAAGTAATGTGTTTAAACGTGGCGGTTTCTTGAGCACCTGCAGCCCAGTTTACGAAGCGAAATTGTACTTTTTCAGTACCTTCCGGAACTGTAATAAGAGAGTTTATCTTTTCCCATTTGTTGGCCTTAGTTGAGGGAAATATCTTTCTCGAAAGTTCTGCTCGGTATTTGTCTAAGAACAATACACCAACCTCAGCAGTTAAAGCTGTTGATTTCATTGCCGCTGATAGGTAAAACTGCCCTGGTAAAGTTAATGAGTCAATCTCGTATCGAATAACATCCGTTGTGTCATTGCTATCAACAACCAATGTTGGGTCGCCAAAGTAATCAACAACCGTAGATGCACCCGTTGCATAGGTTGTATCTTTAAGTTTTAGATCAGGGTCAATCCAAAAATCTAAAAAGTCACGTGCTGGTATACCTTGTAAGTTGCTCGTTTCACCTTCTGTTATATACGGATTACAAAACATAATTGGCTGGCCTTTGCCCGCATCCAAAAGCAGTACGACACGAAAAGCATCTTCATGAATATCTATACCTGAGAACTCAATGTGTAAATAGCTGTTGCTATCATTAACGTCAACTTCTAAGGCGCTTGGGATGTTTTTTGTTTCTCGTGATAGCTCGGCACCATTACTTGAATATTGAAGCAATAATACTCTTGGTGATATTTGTCCTGAAAACTTATTTGTTAAAGTCACCCCGGCGCTAATTTTATCTGAGAATAAGCTATTTGTTACTGTTATATTTACTGTCTGGGATGACTGCAATAACCCATGCTTACCACTAGATGCAGTAACTACTGGTACTTTTGATTGAAGCCCATTTATTGTTATGCCTTTCCAATCATGGGGGTCTTTTATAAAGTTTATTAAATCAGCACCTGAATATCTTTGTGTCTTGGGGCCTAACAAAAGAGATTCAACGTTTTCTTTAATCGATAGGATTTCTTTGTTTAATAAATTGCTCGTTATAGATTCGCTCAATATTTTTATATTGCTAAAAATCACATCATCTTCAGTTTGAGCCACTGAGTTACCTGTATATCTAATAAGTCTAAATACACATGAAAAAGCATTGCTCGGCTTTAAACTTTGCATTTTCACTGTTTGAAAACCTGCTGCAGATGCCTTTTTTTTGTGTCTCACGATTTCTTGGTTACTTTCATCGTAATAAATAAATAAGAACTCGGCAGCTTCAGGGCTATTAATATTTATTTGTGAATATAAAGTACAGCTTTCATTAATTGACTCTATATCTAAATTGTAATCAACATAAATAAGCTGATCTGAACTATGTTTAAATGTTAACTCATGACTATTGTTAGTCGGGTTATATGATACGTTTTTTAGCGCGTCAGGATGTTTTGTTTTTACGTATATACCATCAAAAGCAGAATCCAAAAAAATATTTGGCCGTATATCTTTTAATAGCTCTTCAAAAAAAGAAAGCTCAGTTTTTTCCCAATTGCCGTTGTCGAACCCATAAACACCATTGTTTTCTGGGGTATCCTTCCATACTTCAGCTAGCTTTGTTATATCAACATCAGGGTCATTAACAAGCGATGATAGGGTTGTATAGGCTTTTCTACCTTCAACTAGCGCATTAAGATTAGCGAGCTGTTCTTTTATCGATTTTGATATGCTGCTTTTAGTCTTCCCATCGACAGATGCCGTTGCATCATCATCGCCAAATATAACTGTTTCTAACGCATCAATACTCGACTGCAATCTATCAATCAACTGTAAAAAACTGGACATTTTTATTCCTCATAACTTTTAATAGCTGCTTCAATTGAATAAACAAATTGTTCTAACGTCTTTGGTAGAAGTAAGTTTTTTGTCATTATTTCTTCTGAAACAGGTTCTCGTTTTTTAACTTCTATGTTGGCTTGGTAATTCCATCGACCTGAACCAATAGGTTTATAATTTTCCATTGGTGAATTAACAAACCGAACTTCATGTTCAACCAGTCCTTGTGGCGTTGGTATTTTCATCAAAAACCACTCATTATCTTTTAGTGAGTTTTCGTAGAAGCCCTCAAATGAAGTGGCCATAGTTTTACTTAACTGCCACGTTGCTGCCATTGTTGTGGGTACGCTTAAAAAGCGCCGCCGTTGCCTTGCTCTACCGCTGTTCATTTCGGTGCGCAATATGTTTGATTGCTGCTTAAACGAGGTTGAACTAAGTAGAGGGAAAGGCAGTATGCTTGGGTATTTAATCAATGGTTAACTCCCCGTTCTTTGTACGCCGTAGGTGCTTTCCATAATGGATGCTGCATCACCGCCATAACGAATGTTAGACACAAACACGTTAATGATTTGCTCATCGTCCATGCTGCTTTGCTCGTACTGGCCTGCGCGACTGGCATCTTCAATAAGGTTTACATTAACGTTACCGCCAGATTGACCCGTATTGATTTTTTCAGCGGCGCGTGACACATCTATATTTTGCTTAGGTGATAAAACCGACTCACCGCGCTGCAAAAAGTACGTTGCATCGTCACGAACGTAACCCAAGCCACCATGCGCCACACCATCGGGTACAGGTTGGTTTTTGATAGCCATTACATTCATTAAACCCATAGCCGTAATTGCACCTGCTGCAATTGGGCCTGCAATTGGGCCTAATTCAAGTGCTTTACTGGCTGCTAGGTAGGTGCTTACAAGGGCTTGCCCTGCAGACACAACTTGATGCAATCTAAACGCTTTTTTACTGCTGGTTGCGGCTTGCTCTGTGAGCTTGCCACCAATTTCTAAACCAATTGCAACACGGTCTGCACCGCTTGAGCGGTCAAGCTCAACAAACTGATCAACAACTTGGCCATACTGACCTGCATTTTTAAGCTGAACACCGCGCTTGCGGTCTTCGTGGGCTGCTTCTTCGGCTTCTTTGAGTGAATGAAAACCTTGTAACTCGGCAATTTCTGCGTTCCAACGGTCGCGGCGCTGTTGGTCTTCAAACTGGCGGGCTTCGTTAGCACGTTGAATGCGCTTGGCTTCTTCTTCACCTTCAATAGCTGTTATGCGTTCTTCATGAGCTAGTTTATTAGCAAGCAATAACTCGGTTTTTTCATCGTCACCCACCTTTTTGGCAGCATGGGCTTTGTTGATCCAATCGATACGTTCTTGATAGGCTTTTTTCTCAACGTCCAACTCACTGGCTAACGCTGATTTAATTATCTTGAGGTTACGATCAATTTGTTCAGAGTCAGCTGCTGCGCCTAATGGTTTTTTAAACCCGGTGCCTTTGGTGTTTTCACCGCCTTGGTTGGTTACTGTGGTCGGTGCTGTTGTGCCGAGGTTGTTTTCGGTTTTTCCATCCCACACATTACCAAAACGCGACTTTTTAAAGGCTTCTTGGTTTTTTTCAAGACGCTCGGTTACTGAATCAATATCCTTTTTGATTTGTGCAACCACGGCTTCGTTGGTACCGGAATAATCCGAAAAAATACCGTAGTTATAGCCGTATTTACTTTTTGCCTGAAATTCAACAAGGTCTTCTTGTAGTTGTTTAAGTGCTTTGCGGTCTTCTGTTATTTTTAACGCAAGGCCGTCATCACTTAATGGGTTGTCTCGCATCTTGTCGAACATGATGGAAACGTTTTTGCTCCAGTCCTCAAAGTATTCTGAGACTTCCTTAACAACGGGAGTAAGTGAAATTAAGCTGTTTCTAAGGGTGATGCTGCCTGTTGCGCTAAGCGTTTTTAAGATTTTATCGAGTTCTTTACTCTCTTTAATCATATCTTCGCTGAGTGCACCGCCGTAATCGCCCATGCTGTTAGCAAGTTCAACAAAGCTTTTTGCACCATCTTCAGCCACTTCTGAAAGTCGCTGGCCTGTATCACCGGCTATTTGCTGCAGGTATAAATTTCGCTCTGTTTGCGAGCTTACCTGTGATAATGCTTCCATCATTTTGAGGAACATTTCATCAGGTTTTAAACCTTTGAACTCATCAACGCTTATGTTGAGTTGTTCAAACATGTCGAGCGCTTCACCAGAGCCTATTGTAACCAGTTCGGTGATGCGTTCTGAGGTGTCAGAGAGCAATTGTGTAAAGTCATCCTGACCCACGCCATATTGGCTCGCTGCAAAGGCTAGTTTATCGAATCGTGTGGTGTTGACATCCATTGACTTGGCAACACGATCCATTTCCGTGACCGCTTGTGCATTATCTGCAGCTAGTTTTAAAACCGCTACACTACTGCCTGCTATCGTAAGCGCTAAACCCGCCACCGCACCTTGTAAAATTTTTACACTCTTTTTAGAGTCGGTCATTGCGGTGTTGGTGTTTTTAGCAAACGTTTGGGCATTGCCCGATGCAGTCTCTAGTGATGATTTAAACTCCTTGCCATCAGCAACGAGCTTAACGATTAAGTCTTGTACGCTTTTACTTGACACATTAAAGCCCGTCTATGATTGCAAGTTGCTGTTCAGGTGTTTGTTCTTGTTTAGGTGATATTGAAAAATCACTTAACTTGTATGGTTTTTTGACGTTGCCCGATGTGTTGGCAATAACACATGCAAGGTTAGATAAGTAATAATCTTGTACGGCAAAACCATCTGGCTCTAGCTCTAAAAAGTCCATCCAGTCTTGATACAAACTGGATGGCATTTCATCAAGCAGCGCGTCTACGTCCCAAACACTAAGGATTTTTGCAAGGCGAAAAGCCTGCAAGCGATTGGGGAGTTGAGCTAGCCTGTTGCTTTTTTTGGTTGGTCTTTTTTCATATGATCAAGGCCTGATATTTCACAGATAGCATCGTAAATCTTTGCAACATTGCCATCACATAGCGACATAAGCTCATCACGATCTGCGGTTTCTTCAACTTTAAACTCAAGCTCGCCTGTTTTTTCATCACGTAAACCTGCACACACAACGGTAAGTGTTAGCGTTGAGTAATGCTGGGCCTTAGCGGTGCCTTTATTTTGCAAATCAATAACGGCTTGTAAGTAATCAAGAACAACCAGGCGGTCTTTGGCGCTTAACTCAGTAACTGTGATTTCGCCATGTGAAAGCTGCACTTTTTTTGTTTGCAGCTTAGCGGCTTTTTTTAACTCTTCTCTTAAACTCATGCCCATGTACCACGCTCAATTGGCCCTGATAACTTAAATTTAAACTCTTGCACCATGTCTTCACCTGCTGCAAGGGGTTCGCTAACGCTGGTGATAATGCCGTTAAATATGCGTGAAGGTTTACCAACAACCGGATAATGAAGCGCATACTGCGTTGTGGCTTCTGAGTTATCTTCAACTGTGCCGTAAAACTCGTCTTCCATTGCTTTGGCTTCTGCGTTTTCGGTTTTACGGTATTTAATTTTTACCGTTAATTCGCCCGGTTCAAGCATGCCGCGTTCGTACGTTCGGGCATCACTATCGTCACCGTAGGTGGTGTTTTCTGTGGTGTCGCGCGTTGGTGAAATACCATCAATTTCAATTACGTTAGAAACAAACGTTAATGTATCAACCGCTGTTTGGCGGTGCAGTTTTGTGTATTTTCCGTAGGCCATGATGGCTCCTTAATATATAAATTTAACTGTGTACTTAAGTTCGAGCATGCCAAGTGCTTGCTGCTCATCTTGATTAAAGTCGTAACTGCTAAGTTCAATGCTATCGACTAAGCCGTTAAGGTCGTGGTTTGCTTCAATGAGTGGTTTAACTAGCTCGTCTAAGTCATCAAGCTTGTCATCAATATTCAGCGAGTCTTTGTCGTAAAGCTGAACAACCAGCTCTGCTTCGTGTAAATCTCCATCGTGTTCGGCTTCTACCTCACCGCCCACAATAAAAACAACGGCGGCTGGTAAGTATTCTTCATCAAGGCCCGTTACACGGTGGCTATAAACGCTGTCTGGCTCAAACAAGGGTTTGTTGTCGCGTTGCAAGGTTTTAAGTAGCTCAGCAACTTTTTTGCGTATGGCTTTACGTGGGTTCATTTGCTCAACTTATTAATTCGGTATTGAAGGTCTTTTATCAGCAGGTTCGGTAGGTAATCTTCAATAATGTATCTGCTGTGTTTACTGGCGGCACTGGTTACGCTGCCGCTAATTGGAATTTTTGCCAAGTCTATTGGGTATCGGCTATCTGACTTTCTTTGCATTATGTGCCAGCGGCCACTTGCTAATTGCTGTAAAAATGCGTTTTCAAATTTATGGCGGCCAACACGTATGGCGGTGTTTCCGCTGTGCTCTCTTTTTGCAAATCGGCCTTTGCGGTCACGCACTGCGCTACTGGTTAAAAAGCTGCCGTTTTTGCGTTTAACTTGGGTTCTTGCTACGCCAACATAAATGGCGGGGATTGCGGTTCGGCCAATAATTACAGCTGCTAGGCTTTGGCTTTTTATTTCTTTAAAGCGGATTTTTCTTTTTATTAGGCCCACTTTTAAGCGTTCTGCTTTTGCTGCGTCACGGCTGACCAATGTGGCCATCCGTTTAGAGCTGCGACTTAAAGAACGTTGGCGAGCAAATAGCGCCTGCTTGTTGTTTAACGTATCAAGTTTTTTTTCAAGCTGGGCTACTTGCTCTTTAAGATCCATTAGTTCACCAAATTTATAATTAAGTCACTATCAACAATGCGTGAAGAATGAACGGTGTATTCTTCGCCCGTTCTAAGACGGGTAACCACATGTTTGTTTTTTCGAGGGTAGCTGCCTTGCCATAAAGACATAGGCACTTCGAGCGTGTAACCAATCGTTTCAGCGGCATCTAAAATAATAGGTGAATCACTCATAACACCTGTGAATGGTTCCCATTGGTCTGAGTCTGAACGCATTGAAAACAACTCACCAAAATGCGCCTGGTCTAGCGCATCAATTTCGCTGAGTAAGTCGTCAAACTTCACTGTCATCAGCTTCGTCTTCATCTGTTGAATAGCGGCCGTGATTTTCAGCAACTATCGAACGCGCAAGGTTTGTGTCTACCGTGTGAAAGTTACCGCCTTGCAACACGACTTTTGAACCGCTTTTGATGGTTTCAATGTTTACGCCTTTGCTAATGAATACACGGCGCGTGGCTTGCTCTGCTTTTGCAGCATCTTCTTTAAGTGTTTTGTCTTCACTTTTTGAATTTTCTAACGCTTGTTCATGCGCTTGTGCCGCTTCATCTTGGTGTTCAGTTGGGGCTGGCTCGTCTTCAAGTTCGTCTGGCAATAAAGACTCTAAACGCTCGATTTCTTTTTCAAGATCGGCATTGGTGCCTGTTGTTTGGGCAGCTGTAAATTCAATGTTTAACTCGGTTAACTGCGCAACCAGCGTGGCAATGTAAGCTAATAATTCTGCTTTGTTCATTTGGTATTACTCCAATAAAAAGCGGCGCTAAATGCGCCGCTTTGGGGTCACTACTAGGGAGGAAAATTAAAGCGTGTTAAACACGCACATAACACACATCATCAGCGTCTAATAAAATAGGCACTGGCGCAGATTGCGTTTGCAGCCATTCAAAGCTTGGGTTATCTGTAAACCAGTTTGATGGGTAGCGGCTTGTTTCAACAATGCGGCTTGCATTTGCTTTTGCATCCTGAATACCACCGTAAGCCATGTATAGTTCAAGCTCTGATGAAGTGATCATTACGCCGTTTGTATCGATGTAAAGTTCATCATTACCTGAGTCACCTTCGTAAGCACCTATGTAAACGTAGAAGTTGAAAGCGCCAATAGAGCCAGCCCACTGGAATGTGTCATTGCTCATTGGACCCATTTCAGCTGTTGAGTTTGAACCACGGCGGGTATCAAGTGCTTCTTTAACTGCCTTGAACTTTTTGAATGAACGCCAAGAAGCTCGGCCCATGAACACGTTATTAGCAATCACATTACAACGATCGCCCCAATCTTCGATGTCATCCATTGGGTCGTATGTTTCAAGGTCTTTCTCGCTCCAACGGTCTGCACCTGAAAGCGTAACGTTATTTTCTGCGCTACGGCCAAAATCAACCTGTACGGCTTCAAAGTCTGGGCCTTCAAGTGTAACGGCACCTGTTTTTAAAATTTCGCACACCATCCATTCTTCACGGCGGTCAATGCTTTCTTCTTGCTCCATGAGTAAATCAACACGGATAGCTTGCAAGCGTTGTTCAGGTGATAAATTACCTGCAATCGCTTCGCCCGGTGCGCGCTTTAATAGGCGATCAGGTGTTACAACGTCAGTCGGCTTAACATAAGCTGGAACAACTGATGTCATTAAGCCGCCTTTGGCTTTGTTTGGCTTGCCTGACACCATTGGTGATACAAGCGGCGCTAATTTGCGGCCTTTTTTGATTTTATCAAACGCCACTTCTTGTGTGTTGAACGTAACAACACCTTTAACAAGGCGGTTTTTTAATGCTGGCACATAGCGCGCTGGCATTTGTTTTTTTAATGCGATAAGTACCGCTGTAGAAATTGGAGTTAACATGGATAGTTCCCAAATAAAAAAAGAGCCGTTAAGGCTCTTTATTAATTAATAAATAAAAGTAAGTGTTTAACTAAGGTAATTAAGCCGGTGATTGTGTACTAATTGGTGTACCCGCAAACAAGCCTGATTTTTTAGCATCGGTCATTGTTTCTGGGTAGGCAACAAACGCTGGATCAATGGTGATTGATTTAATGGCGCTGTGCGCTTTTGCACCTGTTGTTGCATCAACGGCAAAGGCTGATAAATAATCAGCTTTTGTTGCATCTGCAGCGGCGGCTTTAAAATGACCGCTTGTTGCATCGTGTACCAGCGGGGCAAACTTTGCTACGTTTTCGCCTTCAGCAATAGTAATTGTGGTGTGAGTAACTTTTGTGTCACCCGATACCGCTTGATCATAATTTAAAATTTGAGTAGTCATGGCTGTATTAAACTCCAGTGGCTGTTTTAAAGCTTGCTAACATTGCAGCGGCTTGGGCTTCATCGGTGCTTAGCTCTGCATCTGTTTGGTCGCTGTCGGCTGATAAATCAGGGTGGTTTTCTGTGTTCATGGCTTTTTGAAAACCATCTGATACGGTTGCGCCTGCTTGTTCTTCTGGCTTTGGCGTATCGGCTTGTGGCTCTTTTGGTGAGCTTTGCAAAATGGCAACCGCTTCATCAACACTCATGCTGGTGTCGTAAGCAAGTTTACTTGCAAGACCTGTGCGGCCTTGTGCATCTTCGCAGCTCATAATGCCTTTAATGCGTGTACGCTCTGCTGTTGCAGGGTCTGTTTGCGTGGCTGCATCTGCGGCTGGTTTTTGTGTATCAGCGGTTGGCGCTGGCGTGGTCGTTGTTGCGTTTTCGTTTGGCTGGGTGCTCATAACATTTCCTGTTTGTGCGTTTTGAGGTTTGTTTACAAATTCAATGAACTCGCCAAGTATGCTGTTGCTTGATACAACGGCATCAGCAAGGCCAATATCAACGGCCTGTTGGCCTGAGTAACATTCGGCTTCGGTGTTTAGTACATCGGCCACACTTAACCCGGTGCCGCGCGATACCGCTGTGGCAAATTCGCCACGGGTTTTTTTACAGTCGGCTTTTATTTGGGCTTTTACTGTGTCGGGCAGTTTTTCGTATGGGTTGCCGTCTACTTTGTGTTGACCATCAAATATTAGGGTCATTTCTACGCCGTAATCTTCAAGCATTTTTGAAAAATCAGCATGGGCCACTAAGACACCAATTGAACCTAGACCACCGCTTTGTGTGACTAAACGGCGTGTACCTTGTGCGTGTAGCCATTGGCCTGCGCTGTAGGCCATGTCGTCTGATAGTGTCCATACGGGTTTTATTTTGCCGCATTCGTGGATTAAGTCGCCTGTATCGGGGCAACCGTAAACCGTACCGCCGGGGGTGTGAAATTTAACAAGTACCCCTTTCACATCGGGGTCGTGCATGGCAAAACCAATTTTACGTTTTATTACGTCATACCCTGTGGCCCAGCTGGCTGAGTAACCAAGGTTATGAATAAGCGCGCCGCGCACCGTAATAATCGCAATGCCTTTGATTAGCTCGTAAGGCTTGTATTCGCTGTTAGCAGATACAATGCCTGTAGCCATTGCGCGTTGTTGCTCGGTTAGTTTGCTTGCATCAAACTCGGCTTTGATTGATGCAATGCTTGTTATGTGCCGGGCATCGAGCAGCACCGGGCATTGGTTAAACTGATTCGCTATTGGGTTCATTCTTTTTCCCGTTGTTATTGGCTGGCTCGTCTGGCTGTTCTGGCGCGAGTTCTTCGGCTTGAACCCAGCTTGGTTTGGGTAAGCCTTTGTCTTCACGTAGTTTCATTTCTCGCATTTGTTGTTCAAACACTTCAATGTAATCTTCGCCCATTTTGGCCAGTTCTTTTTGGTAAGTAGATAAGCCGCTTTCGATAAGTAAAATCGACTCTTTAACTTCTTTTATGCCATCTATTGATAAACGGCCTGAGCCTATCCAATCACTACGGCAAAGGGCGCTGCGGGCTTCCCAAAAGTTTGTGCCTTTGGGTAGCTTAATTACGCCTTTGGCAATGGCTTCTTCTAGCCACAATGAGAAAATGGCGGTTGCTTGGCGTGAAGCAATAATTTTGCGATCACCCATAAAGTAACGCCAACTTTCATTTAATCCGGCGCGCGCACCTGAGTAATTAGAATTTTGGAAATTGTGCGTGTATTGCTCAACTGATACGCCCGTACCCACGGCCATGTATTGTAAAAACGAGTTTTCGAGTTGCGAGTAACCGTTGTCGGAATTGCCCGGCTTTTGCAAGCTGAGCTTTTCACCAGGCATTAAGTGCGACACTTTTGCGCCATTCATGCGAATGTTTGCGCCTTTATGGTACTTGTTAACCGCGCCAAGCCAGTTCCATAGATTTTTTTGCGTGTCTTCACCACCCGTTATAAATTGAAACGCTGACTCTGAATCAAGCTCGGATTCAATAGTGGCGGCGTACATGGCGTTGACTATGGCGTTTTGTAGCTTGGTTTGTTGTAACTTGTCGTGCATGTGCATTTGGCTCATGATTGACATTAATGTGTTACTACCACGCGATTGGCCATCGTCACGCGCATCAAATATATGGATAAATTTGCGCCGCCCCCACCATGTTTCTTTAGGGATATAACGCAAGTTGTGACCGACCATGCTGAGCGGTAAGTTCATGTTACTGTCGGCTACATAAAAGCCAACGGCGTTGCCATGTTTGCCGTGTTTGATGCCGCCACGAATGCGGGCATCGTAACTGGTTACATTGCCCGGATTACGTACACGTTTAGGTGATACCATTTTTATGGCGGTGGCGTAGTCTGAGTTGCGGCGCGGTATCCATTCAGCCGCACACATTACGTCACCGTAACTAAAGTGCTGGCTAATGCCTGCGCGGATCAGCATGGTAAAAGTACGCTTTTGCTCTGCGTCTATGTAACAACGTTCGTCTTCTGCGTATTCGAGCCATGCCGATTCAACATCGGTTTTAACGGCCATAAACTCATCTTCTGTCCAACCTAGCCTGCGCCACATGGGTTGCCAGTTAAGTTTGAATATATGACCAACGATGTTGTCTAGGTGTAAGCGTAAACCGCCAGCGGCGTATGCATTATTGCGAACTAGATCATCTGAACGGGCGTTGCTTAAATCAAGGTTTGGTAAAAGCGCTGCGTCTTCAGTGGTTAGTTCTGGTGTCCAACTTGCTAACTGACCGCCAAAACCTTGGCCACCACCTTCGTATGCTGACATTTGCCTAATTGGCTCGCCTGTGTGGCTAAGTATTTGGACGTTTTTCATTTTTAAAAGACTCCTGCTGGCCCTCGGCGTTTGCTTGAGCCTAATGCGTTTTCAAGTTCGGTAATGGCCGCTTTTAGGCGGTTAATGTCGGCGGGTGCAAATTCGACTCTGCGCCCATCTTTTTGCATAACTCTTACCGACTTACCCATTAATAAGTCGCTGTAAGCGGTTTTCATTTGTTCAAGTCGTTGTTGTTCTGTCATGGTTTATCCTGCGCCAATGGCTTCTATATCTATGTTTGAACTACTGCCACCGGTTGATGGGGTTTTTGCCAGTTCGTTTAAGTTGATACCAAAACGGCTGGTGCTTATGCGCAGGGCAGCAAGGGCGTAAACAAGGCAATCAAGTGCTTCGTTCCTTCGCCCTTCGTTATCCCAGCGCAGCACTTTTTTACCGCTTACCGATTTTTCAATGAGCCGCTCGGATGCAAGTTGCTGACAGGTGAATTTGTCGCAAATATCATCATTAATTGGTAAGTGCATTAAGCCATCGGGTTCGCTGGCTGGATCAAGTGGGTCGTTTTCCATGTGCAAATACAGCAGGTCTTTTGCTGTATCGGTGCCGATTTCGGTATGGTAAACGCCGTTTTTATTGCGTTTTAACGGGAAGTTTGCAATTGGTTTGCCGTAAACGTTTGCACCTTTGATTGGGATGACACGAAACAGGCCATGCTTTTTGCTGCGCTTGTTTACTATGTCGGGGTCTATGCCGCCTGTATCCCAACACCAACGCGCTACGGTCATTTCTGTTCCGTTGGCGCGTTTGTAGGTTTTGTTTATGGCTTTATCAACGAGCTTTAAGGTGCTTTCTTTGTCGTAATCACCCATGATGATTTGTTTATCGACTAGCCACTTTTCATCGTTTGGCCCCCAGCCCCACACAAACAACTCGTAACGGTTGCGTTGGCTGTCTATGCCGCCTGTTAAAAATACGGCCCGTTCTGGTACTTGAGCTTTGTATTTTTCGCGGCGCTCGAACAGTATTTCGTCATCAAGCTTTTCGCTGCTTTTATCTTCGTAGTCTTGACCAAGTACGGTATTTATAAAAGAGCGTTCGTTTGCTGGTTTGCCTTTGGCCTTTAACCATTCTGCTACTATTTCGCCCCACCCATCTAAGTTGAGTGAGTAAAGTGCGTTTATTTCAATGCCTACGTTTTTTGGGGGTTGAGTTCGATAACCGTGTTCGGTAAAAAACTGGAGGCCGTCTTTTGTCCATGTAAGGTCTTCGGCAATCCATTTGCCAGCTAACTCCATTTTAGTAAGGTCTGAATAATGAAATGACTGTCCGCACTCTGACGTATTTACGCACTTATAATGTGCCGTTCTGGATTTTTTTTCAGTTGTGCTTTGGGTGTCATCCCATAATAAACCGTACTCTTTCAGTTCACCGTCACGTTCACCGAACTCAAGCACTTGCTCTGTGCCGCAATGCGGACACGGTAAATAAAACCGAAATACTAGGTCGCAATCTTCCAGTATGTTACTGATGTGCGAATTACCAGCCACAGTGGGCGTGGTTCCAAAAATGGCTTTGGGAAAACTTGCACCTTTTAAACGCTGTAATGCCAGCTTTATTGGGTTACCTTCGCCTTTGCCTTTTTTGCCTACTTCTAACGGCCATGCATTTACTTCGTCACCAATTAACACTTGTTTGGTTAGTCGGCGGTAATTACCCGGCGCTGTTGCACCACGAAAGTCGATTGTTGATCCAATCATTACTTTCTTTGAAACTTTGTTGTTTTCGCTCTTAACATTCCAGTCGGGAAAAATGCGCTGAATAATTGGCATTTCTTCAATTACTGGATCAACTTCATCAACTACAAACGCATCTGACTCGTCATCTACTGGCTGGTAAACAACGGCGCTGCGCTTTTTATGTTCTGCTAAGTAAAGCAATGCGGCCACCATCATTTTGGTGTAGCCGAGCCTTGCTGATTTTTTGATTGCTAACAAACGTATGCTGTCGTTTGTCATCATGTTAAGTAGGGCTACTTGCAAAGGCTGTGTAACCCATGCGCCTGCTATTTGCGAGCTACCTTCGGGTAGTCTGAAATATTTATCTGACCATTCAACCGCTGTAATCGGTATCGTTGCCTTCAATGGATTCAAGGCTCGCGAAACCGCTCTCGATATCGCTATCTTCATAGGCTGAGAGATCTGGTTTAACGTCTGCGAGTTCATTTAATGCCATTGCCAATTCTCGCTTTAGTACCTCGACCTGCTCAGTGGTCATATCTGGCGAGGCCATTTTAAGCTTTGGCAACCACGAATCTACGCGGGTTCGTAAGCCAATGGCCACCATCGATATTGTGTCAATAATGATTGATATAGGAGCATATTGTTTTTCGAGGACTAATCGCTTTGTTCTGTTGAGTTTAATGCGTTCTTCACGCTCATCGTTTTTGAGCTGTTGTTCGCGCTTTTTTTCTGATTCTTCGTCTTCGACTTCCGCTTTTGGTTCTTCAGGTTTATCTACTGATTTGAACGAAATATAAGCGTGAATACTTGCAAGCGGGTCGATACCATTTCGGCCATTAGCTTTTGCTAGAACCCCTTTGTTTTGTAGGTTCCTGACCTGCCTGTCAGATATTCCTAACAAGTCACCTATCTGCTTTGCCCCATATTTGAGATCGGGATTAAAAAGTTGGTCTTTCATGCGGAAACCGGAAACCCTATAAAATGAAAAAATTTTAAAAGTGAGCGCTTTCCTGCGAGTTTCAAACCCGTAGAGGATCAAGGTGCTGGGAAGTACCTTTTAACATTTCAGTATCAATTCGCTTGAACAAATATTAATTTATTTATTTGTTGAAACAAACTGCACCACGGCGGGGCGTGGGGGTGAGGAAGGGCGAACCCTTCCCCGTTCGGCGGCTTAACGTGCAGTTACGATGCCGCTCTTGTGCTTGCGCTGGGGCTCGTCTTGCCGGACGGGCTTACTCGTTCTGCTCCCAACTCTTTGCGATTTGTTTTTTACTTTTGCTTTCTGCTTTGGCTTTCTTTCGGTTATGTAGATAGTTCAGCAGTAATAAGAAGAAGGTGCCGAGCATGATCATATCGCTCACAGTAAAGTTGAACTGTAGGGTAATGAGCTGTTTCCAATTGGCTTTAGCTAAATTCTCTGCGATTGCTGATTGAGGTGCAGCAATTACTGCCGCACTGCCAGCTGCTAAGCTCTTTATTATTGTTGTTGTATTAAAAGCCATTGCCTTAAAGCCTTCTTATCTAAATTACACATAACCAGCGCATTGTGTGCGCGAACGCTAAACCTTAACAGGTCTGCGTTAGTAACCACGTTCGTTTGTGGTTGCTGACAAACATTCATCAGGTGAGCAGGTGGCAGCACCTTCACCACCTTGGTCACTGTTACTATTTCTTTGGGTGGTGGCGTACTCGAACACCCGCTTAACATCAGTAGGCAAATGAACATAAGCCCAATCTGTATTGCTCTCATCGTTTATTACCTCAATCAGTTCTGTTTCAACTTTCTGGTTTGATACGCTCAGTAGCTGCATATCTGTGTAATGCTTACTTATAAGTAACTCTCGCCGTTCTGCTTCATCAACCAATTGATTAACAGCGGCTGTCTGTTGCTCTAAGCTCATCGTTAGCTTAGCGATTGCTTTGGTCTTGCTTTGCAACTCAACTGCAGTAATGGCCGCATCAGTGGTCAACTTGTCAATGCTTTGGTTCTTACTGTAAATAACAGCTGAACAACTTAATGCCAACGCAATCAATGCGCCGCCTAATACTCTAATCATCATCAGCTATTGCCTTAATAATGTGTGGTAGCGCCTTATAGCTAAGACGTACCCAATGGTTTCTTTGGAGTGTTGAAAGGTAATATCTGGCAGGCACTTAATAATGTCAGCATACAGCGTGGCGTTATTGCAAAGGCGCTGGGCCTTTAACAAATTACCAAAGCCTGCATTGTATGAGGCCAGTGCTAAGTTGTGCCTGTCCTGCTCTGGCCTGTTCCATATCCAACCGCGCCGCATATTAGATAAGTAATAAGCGCCTGCTGGTATAGATAAGTGCGGGTCAAACGGTGAGCCATCAATAACTAATTGGCGGCTAACTTCTCCCCAAGTGGCTGGCATAAACTGTGCTATACCTTTAGCGCCTGCGGGGCTAACTGCGTTCGGTCTTAGTGCCGACTCTTGTATTAACTGCGCTTTGTAAAGTTTCCAATCAACGCCTGGTAAATATTGTTTGCTTGCTTTAAATATCTGGTAGTCGTACTTGTTAGGCCATGATGAACCCGAACACGACAAAGACAGCAGCAAACCGATAACTAAAATACATCGCTTTATTGTCATTACTTGCCCTAAATTTAACCCAGCCGTTAACATCAAAATCAATTCTTGAATCAAGGTAGGCCAATGCAAAACGTGCTGCAGCAATTACCGTAAAGGCTTTAAGCAAGCCAAACGCAAAGCTGATCACCATTACATTAGTAACAACGCTTGGCGCAACAAAGGTGCTAACCAATAAAAGAATAAGAGATGCTAAAACGGTAAGTAGTGGTTTAATCATTTTTAATAGTCCTGTGTAGTGGCTAACTGATTGCGTTAATGGTGCGCCATGCCAATGCTAAATAGCCTGCCTGATTTTGGTTTAATGAGTATCCGTATTGCTGTCACATAACGCCCCCTGCTTTATCTGTTCTTTCATTTGGATAACAGTATTTTTAAGGGCTAATAACTTTACAGATAAATACAAAACCACACCGCTAAGCACCAACACAATTAAGGTCAGCAAACTTAAAAGGCCTGTAATCGTTGCAACATCCATAAAAGCTCCAATAAAAAGGCCAGCAAAGTGCTGGCCTGTTTTAATTAAATTAAGATCAGGTTTTAACTAACTCTTCAAAAGCTGCAACCGACCTATCAAATGTTTCTTCTTCAAGCTCAATGCCTATGTACTTACGGCCCAGCTTTAAACACGCCTTGCCCGTACTTTGTGAGCCACCAAACGCATCAAGTACCACATCACCTTCTCGACTGCTTGAGCTAATAATGTGTTCCATCAATGGCGCTGGCTTTTCGCATGGATGCTTGCCGGGGTAATACTGAACAGACTTAAAGTGCCAATGATCAGTAAACGGCACCTCTTTTGATACGCTAAATGGGCGGCGTAAAGATTGATACTGCGCTTTTAGTTCATCATATGAGGCTGTTAACTCTTGATATTCCTTTTGTAGCTCACCGTATTGGTCGGCTAGTTCAGCATGGCTAACCTGTAGTTCTTCACCTTTAGCTTTAAACAAAGCCTGCAGCTTTGCGTAATTGTCAGCCGATGGTAAAGCCCACTGGCTATCACTAAACCAATGGCTGCACATTTGAGTGCCTGTTGCTTGGTTAATGTCTTTAGCTTTAATGTCTAACTTGTTCTTAGCATCACGAAAGTAATCAATTAACGGCTTAAACACTTCTTTACGTGCTGCAGCGCACTTCGTTGCATACCCTGCATTACCTTTAGCGTACCCCTCACTGCCATAATGCTCAGCAAATATAATGCGCTCTGTTGAGCCAAAATACTTGCGTAAGTCACTTTTGCGGGCTTTATTCCAAGGGCCGCTTGGCTTAGTCCACACAATATTATTGAGTACGTTAAAACGTGATCTCATTAATATTTCAGTATCAGCCGATAGCGCATGGCCACAAAACAAATATATGCTGCCATTGGGCTTTAGTATTCGCCAAAACTCACAAAGCATTTCATCAAGCCATGCTAAAAACTCAGCAGAGTTATCCCACTGGTTATCCCATGCATTTTGTTTAACTTGAAAATAAGGTGGGTCTGTAGCAACTAAATCGATAGAGTTATCAGGGATTGTTTTTAAATATTCAAGCGAATCAGCGTTAACTAATGTAATAGCGCCTGAATTAAATGTTCTTTTTGTCATGAATCTACTTTTTTTATGGTAGTATCCTGCCAACTCTCTGCAGTAGAGTGGTGGGCCTTGGTTTGGCTCATGATCTAGTTAATGGGTCAAATGCAGGTTAGGTCTGGCCACCGAGCCTGCGCCCACTTCAAAAGCATAACGCCAACATGGCGCGCTTAGTGCCTTAATAACGGCTTTTTCACACCTTCAATCCAGTATCGACTTATTGACAGATAATACGAATCAGTGAATTTTAGGCATAAAAAAACCGCCATCAAGGCGGTTTTTACAGTTATCCAACTGTAGTGAATAGACTAATTTACCTATGCCATTTTGTCAACATGTTTAAATTAATAAATACATGCTTGTTTAAATGTGTAATTAAACAATCAAAACTCTAAGCGGGTTGCCTGTACCAGTTCACGCTGTTTTATTGCAATCAGCTGGCAACGATAAAAGAAGTAAGGTCGTCTTATGTTCACCTTAACCCAATTTTTAAATCCTACCCACTCAGGGCGGCAGTAGTTGCCGCCGTTCATTAGGCTAATACCTCACGCGCACCATTTGCACCGGGCGCACTAATAATGCCTGCTTTTTCCATTTCTTCTATTAAGCGAGCCGAGCGGTTATAGCCAACACGCAATTTGCGCTGCAGTGCTGAAACGCTTGGCTTTTTGTTCTCAACAACAAACACAACGGCTTCACTGTAAAGAGGATCATCAACGGGGTCTGTGTGTAAATTATCAACTAAGTCCTGCTTTAAACGCTCGCTTTTAACTTCGCTAAAACTATCATCACCGCAACCTATTAGCAGCTCTAATAACAACTGCACTATTTCACTTGATGCCAAGAAAAAATCAGCGTCTAGTTTACGGGCCATTTCTTCTTTTGGTATGTCGGCGTTTTCTTCTTTTAGTGTTTCGCAATAGGTAATACGCTTAATTGAACCGTCTGTTTTAAGTGTAAACTTCAGGCGCTCTTTCCAATCAAGTCTTAAAAGCGTTACACGTTTACCGCTTTCTAAATGCGCTTTAACTTCATCACACGATAGTTCATGCCCTGCTAGCTTAACATTCTGCCCACTATCGCATGGCTCTTCTAAGTGAGCATCAGCGCCAATCGCAAAACCGTCTGGCGTTTCATAGCTTGTTAGCCATGTAGTTAAAAGCATATCTAAATCAATATTTGAAAACGCTGGTACCACTGGTAAAGTGCCTAATGATTTACGTAATAGCGCAAGCAGCTCTTCGGCCTTATTAAAGCTACCCGCATTAACCACCAACAAACCGTTTTTCATATCTATAAAAGCATGAGTGCGCGTTGTTTTGGTGTAAGCGTCTTTCATCATTCCAAACAAAATTAATTCTTTTAGCTCGTCTTTTTCTTTTTTCTTAACCGGGCGGTTTTCACTGGTCTCTATTGCTTCAACCTTTTCGGCCAGCAGCTCGTTAACAACGCTGGTGCTAATGTCTTTTGCTACGTTCACAGCACTCACTAAAATATGGTCTTTGCAAAAATGCGCTAATGTCTCGCCATGCTTGCCTAATGCCTTGCCCCAGCCAAACGTTGATAGTTCCTGTTCACCGGGTTTGCGAATCACATCTTGCGCAAGGGCCGCTTCAAACTCTTCGGCATTGTACTCAGCTGGTTGCTTAAACTTATATACAATTAAATTACTAAACCACATATTAATAGCCCCCTTGATTAGTTGCCGCACGTTGAGACTGCCAATCTATTGTACCCTCAGTAAGCGACTCTAAAATGGTATTGCCCGGGTACATTTTAACTTTATCAAAAAAGCCGGGGCCGTTATTTTTAGCCCAACGACTAACTTCACCAATCACCTTATAAAGTGGCGTCATTTGTGGCTGGTTAGTGCCTTGTATGTAAACAACTTGCCCGTTTACTTTCTTTTCTATGTACTCTCTAACCACTTTAATATAACCCTTATCTAAAGGTTGACTCGCTTGGTTGCCGCCTTGCGCGTTATTTTGTGGTGCATTGTTTTGGCCATAGTTGTTTTGCGGTGCATTTTGCTGTGGTCGGTTTTGGTTGCTTTGCTGGTATTGGGTGTTCTGTTGCATTATTTTTCCTTTGTGAATTTATTTTTTACTGGTTAGGTTCAACATTCCAAAATATTGAAGCCACTTTGTTTATAAAAAGCAGTAAGCTCTTTGCGAGTGCTGCACTTAAAGCGTGGTAAAAAGCCTTGCTGAAATTTCTTTCTTGAACCAAACACCCAATATTGGCCTTTAATCATTTTGTGGTACATGGCTAAATCCCCGACTCGCTTAATGTTTGATAATTTAATGATGACTCTTTAAGCCATAACACTGCTTGTTCTATTGTTTGCTTTTCATCAGCGGCCCACACTGGCAATTCAACGCTATCAACCACTGCTTGAAAACAAGGCGTTGTGCAACGTATTGCTTCGCGTGTCTTTATTTGGCATTTAAGTAAGTAAGAAGCTTTTGCAGCTAAAGTTTTTAAGCTGTTGTATTTATGCTTATCAAACTTTTCATATTCATCATCAAACATGGCTTGAACTCCCTATTAGTAAGCTTGGGCGTTTAAACAGTAGCGCTTGGTTTTGCAGTTGGTTTAATGCAGTGGTACGCCCATTAATTGAGACTAATTTAACCTTTCGGTTAGGTAGTTCTGTTTCAATAACCGTGTATTTTTCGCAGGTTCTCATATTGCTAAGCCAGCCTGTTGCTCTTGTAGCGCCCTCATTAAATTCGCGGCCCAACTCCAAAGCAGAGTAAAACAAACCTGTTTCAAGCATTTTTTCAGCAGCTGTTTGAGTGTTCATCATTCACCCCCTGCTAACTGTAAAAAGCGGCTAAGGCATTCGTGTTCGCCTTTGTCGTAATGCTTCACCAATTCATGCCAGTTTTCAGCAATACAGCGCCATACGTTACTTTTGCTATACATTCTATCTATGTCGGAGTGTCTAAAGCCGCAGGCTTTTACCATACGAATGCAGCGGCCTAAATCATCAGCATCATGAGGTATTTCAAATACTGCAACTGGTAAGCGAGTGGTGCCATTATCAAGCACGTAAGCCATGTATTTAGAGCTAAGTCCGGTATCATCACAGTTAAACCACTGCGCCACGGTCATGCCTTTTTTTGCCATTAGCTTTTCACGCTTACATTCATCAACCACAACGTTGGCCGCTTTAATACAGGCGTTATAAATGGCTGGGTCAAAAGTCATATTCGGGTACTGCCTAATTACTTCATCACTAATTGCGCTCACAAGCTTCATTTGATTTATTTGGTATTGGTCGCTCATGTTATGCACTCGCTTTTAGTTGGTTTGCTGTAAGTCGTTCATATTTTTTCTGCGTTATGCCATGAGCTTTAATTGCTTCACTCGTATTTATACCGCTATCTATTTTCTCTTTAATTGCGATAAGCAATAAATGCTGGTTATTGCGCTGTATATTACGGACGTCAGACTTTGTTATATTTTGCTTTTCTAGCTGGTAGTAAATTGCGCCAACTGATACGCCTATTTCTTTAGCTATAACCGTAATGGTTTTGGTTTTTAGCTGTTCTGGAACATTAGAATTTTTAATTTTTAGTGCAGGAACGTTACCTTTAAAAGCAACTTTATTTTTTTCCATGTGGTAACGGATTGTTTCAGGGAAAACCTCGAATTTGTCGGCCACTTCTTTTATAGGTAATGTTTCAACAAGCTCTAAAATTAGGCTTATATCCTGCTCGCTTAATTTGCTCATTTAACACCTCGTCTAAAGCTTTTTGGTACACCTGTTTCATTAAGCGCTATTTCTTTAAGGCCCATTTCGCGGCGTTTGGCGTTGTTGTTATCAAAAAACAAATACGCTTTTTCATAATCGGCTTTAGTCGGCTTGTTTGCTTCGCGGTGGTAAGCATAAGTTTCTGCTGTTTCACTAATCATTTAGCAGGCCCTCCAACGAGTACGCATTATCAATGTCGCGTTGCTCATCACGTTCAAGCTTTGCTCTTAACGCATCTTGTGTTGCTTTAGATAAGCCCTTGTTGCTAACACGGCGGTTGCAGCCGCCTTGTTTTTGATATGGTTTGTTAGGTTGTCTTTGCATGGTTTTTCTCTTTGCACCAATGGCGCGGTTAGTTAACAAATATCATTAGCCGTAGGCTTATGATCCAGTTTTCTTACTACTAATGTTTGTGCGCTTTCGTGCTCAATATCAGTTAAGCAATGCGCTGGTAACCAAGAGCCCGATGCAGGCTCTAAAAAATACTTGGTGCCATTAAATAAAACAGCATCGGTAAATAGTCCGTACTGTTTTATTTTTGGCCTTCTTCTTATAATGGGTTGCTCGTTTAATGAGTTGTTTTGATGACCGGAGCTTAAAATAACGCCAACTGCGCTTACCGATAAAACTAAAGAAACAATTAAACCTGCAGCAATAAATAGTCCTGGTGTAGCTAATAACGTATTCATTAAGCCGCCTCTGCTTCATCTATTTGTTTTTGTACTACGTGATAAATACCGTCACGCTCGTAACGCATAGCCCATACCTCGGCAATGTGTTCGTTGTTTGGTAGGTTTGAGCGGTGCCAATCTGTTACCGCTGCCTGCATTGAACCGTGTGGCCCTGTATGAAAACCGCAACGTGTGCAGTAAAACGTGAAAGGATTATCACCATTTTGTAAATGTAAGTGCGGCGCTTGCTCGCAGCTTAAACACCCTCTAAAGGGTGAAAAATATTTAAGCTGTCCTGCGATCTCTTTTTTGTTGAGTTGCATTAAAAACCTCCTTTAATACCTTGTTATCAAATCCGTCTAATAGTTGGTGCATAGTTTGCCAGTGCGGCAACCAGTCACGAACCCAGTGATGTTCGTTAATGCCAAGCAGTTCGCGTATACGAACAGGCTTATGCAACACGCTATCGGTTAGCGTTATGCTGCGCCAATCTTGCATAGCTAAAAACACCATGCTTTTAAGGGTGGCCGCTTTTTTTTGTCTAAATGCTTTTGGTTGCTTATCTAAAAAACAGGCCCATACGTGGGCGGCTAATACTTCTGTGTGACTCCAATTTGCATCATCACAATAAGTAAAATAAGCAAACGAACACATCTGCTCGTCTAATAAATTAATTGCGCGGGTAATTTTTGTTAAAAAGAACACATTGCTTGGCATTGGGCAGCTCGATTTTTTAAAGCGTTGGGTTTGTATGCCACGCACCGGATCGGTATAAATGCGCTCGCCTGATTCTCTGTCCTTAACAACAGGGCGTGTGTGGGGGTTTGTTATCATTGAGCCGTCAAAGTCCAACTGGCCGCGAGTCAGCGCTTGTACGTTTAACGCTTCAAGTATTTCGTTGCGAACAGCTTGCAGAGTTTGACCACACAACATGATTAATTAAAATCCTTATCGGCTTGTAGTTCTTTTAAAACGTTAATTGAGTAATTACCGTGAGTAAGCAACTTTTCAATTTTTTGTACGCTTGGGCTTTCAATCTTGCCCTCGTAAAACTTATACAGCCACGCCTCTGTTAAGCCTGCCTCTTTAGCTACTTGTCTAAGCTTGTTTTTACCAAGCGCCACACTCTTTAAGTATTCCATTGCGGCTTGAATTAAAATCGAATTAGTTGTGATATCCATAAATACTCTTCTATAATGTTTGTTTAGTATAATATTGCTAAGAAATTTTTAATCAAGTATTATTTTACTTAACTTAGGGATTATAATGCTAATTATGGAAAGTGCAAAAAACATTCACGACAATTTATGCAGGTTCGCAGCCGAGCAGGGCCTTAATGGTACCGAACTGGCTAGACGATCGTTGCGTTATGGTGGCGTGTCTCAAAAAACAGTAAGTAATATAATGCGGAAAGATGGGTTCGACCCAGCTTCGTGCAATATTGGCGTAAACAAACTTGATGTTTTAGCCAAAACGCTCAAAGTCACCCCGCATCGTTTAATCATGCCTGCAGAATCTCACGATTCGTTTACAGGTGAAGAACTTGAAAACTCGTTAGCTATTGCGCTTGAAACATTGGCCGAAATGGAAATGATAGAAAGTGAAGATTTTGAAAGGTTAAATAAGCTTGTTGATATGATAGCTGCCGCTCAGTTCTCAGTATTAGTGAGAAAAGAAGACAGCCCTCTAAAGTCGCTAGTTAAGTTCTTTGTACGTAAGATGAAGAGCTAGCGCTCTCGTCTTTCGTGCTTAACCTTAGTTCCTGTCCCAGTCTTATAAACTCACGCTTTATTTTAACGTTTTGGTCTACATGGGCCTTAGTGAATCCGCCGTTTAAATCAGCCTCTTCTTGAATTACCGCCAACTGCTTTGCCAGCTGCTTTAACTCGCCACCAATTGGATCTGTAATACCAAGTTCGTTTTCTTGATACGAACGTACTGCACTATTTTTATAACGCTTAATAACCCAAAATAAGGCTATGAACGCGAGCACTAAAAATACCGCGAGAACTCCTGTTACGGTTGCTGTTGTCACCGCTTAACTCCTTGTAACCTTTTAAATAGTGAATAAATTGATAGATAGACGGAAATGCTAAAATAATAATAGTTAACACATAAAGTGTTGGCCCTGTTGATGCGTAAATTAAGTCCATTGCGCTAGAGCCATTACTTTTAACAATATACGTCAGTGCATATACTAATATTTGCACTACGCTGCCTACTATAAGAAAAATATCCGATAATATGAACTTATTATGAATGTTTTTTGAAAATAACCTAAACGCAATAATAGAACCTATTAGCAGCAGTTCATACATACACCAGCCAACAACCCAATACTCAACACCTTTGCTAAATAAATAATCAAACAAAACTAATTGAGACACTGCGCTAAATGCCAATGTAATAAGCGCTAAGTGAAATACCTTTTTAATTTTTACACTTAAAAGTAAACACACGCTTAACGCAATAAAATAAACTTTTTCGATACTTAACGCATCTATATAACTAATTATAGGTTCCATCCTTGTTATACCTTTTAAATTATTTTGGTTTTGTTGGCCACGTTCCACCACCACTGCCAGAATAAAGCGTTTGCTCTTGCGCTTGCTGCTCTTGCGCTTGTGCCGAAATGCTAACTGTATCGGCCTGTAGCGTTTGAGGTTCAGCAACTGCTTGCTGCTCGCTTACTGCTTGCTTTGTGGTGGTATTTGCGTTGCTGGCTGCTTGAGCTGCAACCGGTTGTGAAGCGGTATTAATTTGCATTATGTTTCCTTTCACTAGTCTACTTTAGCAGACTAAATCAGATTTTAGTAAAATATTACTATTAAAGGCAATCAATTTCTTGATCAATTGGATCTGATTCCGTATTATCTGTGTTTATAGCTTACTATGAAATTTAATAAATTTTAATTAATTTTTGAACGATTGGTGATTCAAGGACAAAGAAAAGCCGCAACAAGTGCGGCTAGATTCACAAAGAATTGAATTAACAAGTAGAAATATGTTTTTTAGACTATGTAAACAGGTCGGCAAACCAAATAAACATAGCGAGTGGTACCAATACGTTAGGCGGCAACCTAGCAAATCAGCCCTCTCTAAATTACATAAGGTAAGACATAGAAAAAAACCGAAGGTTACTATGAAACACAAATGTAACTGCACACTTCGTATTCTATGTCTTACCACTTGTTAATTCAATTGCTTTTGTGAATTTAAATATTTGTTTAAATGTTTAATTATACAAGTGCAAAAAATATGCAAACTAACAACTTTTTAAAATGGTATAACGAAAACTTTTCTCGCGGTGAAGTGGTAGCCAATCATTTGGCTATTGAAATTTCAAACACCGCTGCAGAGATTGGTGTTGACTGGTCGGCTGTATCTGACCGCGTATCATGGCGCAAAGGTAAAGAAGGTAAAGTTAACGCCTACGGTAGTTCGCTGCTTAAAGGCTTTAAAAATTCTGTTGGTATATATGCATCACTTGAAACATGCAGCAAAACGGGTGTTGAATACCCGCTAATCACATTTAAAAACAAGGGTGGCGCAGGTGACACGGTTGTGTTTAATGCTTTGTCGTTCCTTTGGGACTTATACAAAGAACAAATAGGCAAAACATTATCACCCGCTGAAATAAGTCGGCGTGAAAGCGAGCAACGAGCCAAGCAGGACACCGCCGCCCGTAAGCAACAAGCCGCCCTCCTTAAACAGCAACAAGAGAACAAAAGGAGAGCGGCAAATGTTAGCAAAGAACTTGTTGAACATAACCAGCTGCCTCGTGCAGTTTCTTTCGTTTATACAGATAATAAAAAAATAGCTAATATTTTAAACTTTGTTGATGCTCGCCAAGGGCAAGACAAACATGGTCACTTCATTAGTTTACTGCTACAAGACACCTTAAACCGCCCGCGCGGCCTGCAACGTATTTACGACAACAACATTACAAAGCCTGATGGCAGTAAAACAAACAAAGACTTTACATGGGGCATGAACAAAGACGGTGCACACCTTGTAATTGGTGATATTGCCAACGCTGACCGTGTATTTGTTGTGGAAGGTTTTGCAACCGGTGCCTCTGTATTTTTAGCCATGCTAGCAAACAACAAAACAGATAAAGTGGCTGTAATTGTAGCGCTGGATTCTGGCAACATGGTTAAAGTTGTTGATCAGTACAAAAAAGAGCAACCACACCTGGTGCTGCATTACGCACTAGATAACGACCAACACAAATGCAAGCAAGGTAAAGGCAATGCGGGCGTATTAGTGGGTATTAACTTATTAGCTAAACATAAAGACGACCGCGCATTTTTACCAAACTTTGAATTGGTTGATAACGTTTTTCAAGCAACTGACTGGAACGACCTGCACGAATACCGTGGCTTAAAAGAAGTAGCCAAACAATTAAACGGTAATAAGTCGCGCTTTAAACTGGCAGGCGATTTATTTGAACGTGCATTAGATAAGCTGCAGTACGTAAGCAACACCCAATTAATGAAAGAAGCGCTTGTTGCCGCGAACGTAGGCATGCAAGTGGGCTTACCTAAATACCGCCCATCTGATGTGGTTAGCCTTATTCGTACACATACGGCCCACGCTAAGGACCGCATTAACGTAAAACAACTAAGCGAAAAAGTAACCAAAATATTTAAAGCTAAAGTGTTTGCAGCGCAAGAGTTTCGTTCGTTTTCAAAACGCATTACCAGCGCTAAATTCAGACCTGAACATATTACTTACAAGCGCTTTAACTCATCGGTTGTTACTGACGAAATGCTTGATTACGTAAAATCTAAAACGGGCGACATTGTTATTGTTCGCGCGCCAATGGGTTCGGGTAAAACACAAAACCTTATTAAACCTGTTATGTGGGAAAATGAGCGCTCTGCGTTTTTTGCTCACCGTGTATCACTAATTGGTGGCGCATGGGATGCGCTAAGTAAAAACGCACCTAAAGGTTACGCGCCGATCACTCACTACCAAGACCCTAACGTAAAAGATATGCTGCCGGGCTCTAACAAACTGGCCTGTTGTATTAACTCAGCTATTAAAGGCACGTTTGCACCACTATTAAATAATTTACACGCGCTTTGTATAGATGAAGCCGCGCAAACATTACGCCACACTACAGCAGGCAGCGCAGTTGCTTACCCTGTTGCCGTGTTTAATAAAATTCTGCAAATGGTATCAACCACTCGCGACCATATTGTTTTAGCCGATGCCGATGCCAACGACACACTTGTTGAGTTTTGCGAACTGGCTTTAAAAAGACGTAACGCTTACTTAAAAGAGTTATACGGTGAGGATCACCCTGATTGTAAAATTCATGTTGTTGATGCGGTTACCGATTGTTCAAACACTAAAATTTATTACACCAATGCAGACACCGCTTTTTTACGCGCTGAAAAAGACGTAGCAGCAGGCTTTAAAGTGCTTATTGCTAACGACTCAGCTAAAAACGGCGCAATGCTATATACCCATTTACAAAACAACTACCCTGACAAAAAAGGGCTGTTTATAGATGCAGACTCAAAACCTGAAAAAAATATTCAAGCGTTTACGGATGATCCAAACGGTGAAAGCTTAAAATACGATTACGTTATTTACTCGCCAGCCATAAGCTCTGGTGTATCAATTGAGAATGGCCACTTTAACCGCCACTACGGTATTTTTTGTGGAACTGTTGCACCTTCTGATGCAATTCAAATGATTCGCCGTGACCGTAAAGCCACCGAATTTATTTTAGGACTGTCTACATTAAACAGTTCGCGTGAAGAGTCGGCCCTTAATATGTGGTTAGGTATGGTACTGGCCAACGAACACAGCCAGCTTGATGTATCTATTAATAAAGAAACAAGCAAAATTGAGTTAACAACGGAAGACCTAGAGTTTGACCGTTTTAGACTTGAGTTAATAGCGCAAGAGAACAAAGCAAAAAACGACTTTTCAAATAACTTGTTATGTATTTTATTTGCAGACGGTTACAAGTTACACCAACTTGAAGCCACTGAACTTGAACAAGAGATTGGCAAAAGCAAAAAAGAAGCAAGCCGCGACTTATTAAAAGAAATTGATATGCAGCGCCACTTGGAAAACCCAACGCCAAGCGACACAGAACGTGCGCAACTAAATGACCGTAACAATTTATCTAAAGACGAAAAAGCACAGTTAAACCGCTGGGCCATTGAAAACCAATTAATGATGGACGTTGATCAAGAGTCGGTAGAGTTTTTTAATAAAGGCGCTTTACGTAAAGTTAAATTATTTGAACTACTGCAAATGAACGCAGACGATGCAAAGCGTATAGATAACGCAGAGCTATCGGCAGAGGTTCACCCGTCTACTCGTTTATACCTTGCTAAGCAGCGCCAAGCGTTAAGAGATTTTTTTGAAATTGCTGGCTTTGATAGTAAAACGGGTGAAGGCAGCGCAACACCTGAAAACCTAGTAAAAGCAATGAACCACTTGATTGAAGGTGACAACATTCATGTGTTTAACAGCTTTTACAAGTTTGGTGGCCACATTGACACGTTTAGCCGCCGTATGAACCCACTAAGCAAAGCTAAAGGCATTATGCAGGCGCTTGGCTTAACACTTAATAAAAACCAGCTAGCCAGCGTTAAAGAGGGCTCAACAAGCCGCCTGCGCTATTCAATAGAAAAAGCAGACTGGTCGGTTATGGCTGACATTCAACACAAACGACTGGCTAAAAAAGTAAGCGGCTATAGCTTGGAACATCTGGAAGGTATTACGATCCAAGCCATGCCTGATAACTATATAGACACCGCCGATACCGTGGATGCCCCTCAAGCCAATAAAATAAAGGCTTCTAGCTGGATTAGCGCATTTAAACAAGCGGCTGAAAATCTAAGAATACCGTTTGAATTAGCGCCAAAAGTAATGGTTAAACTACGTGAAGAGGGCCATATGAACCAGCAGACCCCACCGGAGGGGGCGCAATCGGTTATTTCGCGTATTTATGCCAACTTAACAGGCCAATTTAAGCCTAACCGGGCTTAAAAAACCGACCTAACCCACGAAAAAAACGCATCGGCTTAACTGCCGAGGCCCTTCTTTTGCCAGTTTAAATAAGACTGGACTCTTCGTATGTGCAGAGCTAACATTCATTTTAACAAATAAACATTTATACAAATAAACATTTATACAAGGCTTTAAAATGAATAACTTAAAACTAGCAAAACAAAAAGCAGACGAACTAGCCACCCTTATTGGCGAGGCTTACTTTGAAGCAAACAGCCAAGGCACTGCAGCAGGCAATTTATTAGCCATGCATATTGAACCAGAAATAAAAGCACTGGCAGACCTTGAACGTAAATTAAGCCTGTTAATGATGGCACTTGATAACAACAAATAAATTAAGCGCCGGGGAAACTCGGCTTAAAGGAGGATTTATGACAATAACAAAAAACGCTAAAGCCATTATTTACGCATTAACCCAATCAGAGTTTGGATCTTACTTAGGCAGTATTTGTTGTGTGATTGGTGAAAGTGTAGCAACCACTGAATTTATACTTGAACAACTAACGCAAAATAACCTGGTGCAGTTATCCAGTTCGGGCCTTTATACAGCCACCGCGCAAGGCATTGAACAATTGAACATTTAAACAAACATACAAAGTAATAAATAAACAAAACCCGCTTAATGCGGGTTTGTTGGTTTATGGGTTAAATGTTTTTCACTCTATACCGCGCCTTTTTGCTTCGGCTTCCATAACTCGTTGGAACTCAGAGTTTAAGTGAATAGTGCAATAGCGTGTGCCGTAAACGTTATGCTTTGCATCTTTCTCGCATTCACCACAAATATTAAATAACCGCTTTCTTAATTTAGTAAAATATTTACTTACTGTTTTTTTAATCACTTTAAGCCCCTTTCAATACGTTCTTGAGTAGCCCAATGTAATTGGCCCAATTGGCGGTTTGTTTGCATGGCTAACCAGCAATTATAACGGCACCATTTTATAACGTGTGAATTGTTCATTATTCAGCGACCTCTAATTTAAACAAACGCTTTAACTCATGTTCATATTTGGGGTAGTCACTAATAAACTCTTTTATTCCATAGCCTAAGCAAAATTCCCCACCTATACTTTCTCTTAAATGCTCAAACGCTACGCACTCACCGGTTTCTGATGTGTAGTTTTCTCTTAACGTTAGGCATGAAATACAGGTTTTGTAACTGTCGGGTGCGCCATCCCAAACACCACTGCAGTATTGATAAGTTTCACCAGTATTAATACTTTGATCACATTCACAGCACTGGTGCTTTTTTATTGCCTTACGAATTTTCGCGTTAAATGCTGATGGGGTTACACAGTCACACATAAATCACCTCTATATTTATTGTTTAAATTAAAACGCACTATATTCAATTGATTCACAGGCAGCCGCTTCAAAGTAATGCGTATGTTTTTGGTGTGTTTCATCACCACCAACAAAGAAGTTACCGCTTAGCGCTTCGTATTTACCAAAGTATTCTAGGCCCTTATAAGTAAAACAATATGTGTTACCGTCTTTCAACTCATCAAAACTTACTTCACCGTTACGTTTAATTTTTATTGCTTGGCACTCAGGGTAAGTGCATTGCATGTAATCACCTATGTTTTCCCAATCGTGATCACAATTGTTTTGCACTTCTTTATTAACGCCTTGCTGTATTAAATCAACAATTGCACTTTCAATTTCTTCAAGGCGCTCTAGGCGCTTTGCTTTTAGTCTGTTTAGTTCAGAAATAGCATATTTTTTAGCTGCCGCTAAAGTGGTGAAAAAGTTTTCTGCAGGATAAGTTTTACTGTGCCAGCCAAACTTAACCCCCAGCTCAATTTTAACCACGTCCTTTTTTGACTCAGGATATTTAGAAACAGTTGATACATTGGTTGTTATAATATCTTCAATAACACATTCCCAAACAGGTGTGGTTTCTGGTTGGTTACTGTGTATTGGTGCAACATACATATAAACCGTTTGACCTACTGAAAACTGACTCGCATGTTTTATTGCCGCTTCATTGCGCATGATTTGCAATGCTAGGTCTTCTGCTTGCTTAGCAATGGCTTCTGCTTTTTTAGTTGAATCTGACATATTTAAACCTTTGTGAATTTGTTTAATTGTTAAAATATTTAGTTGTTAATGGCTGGGCCATTGCTGGCCCGTTGCGATTTACTGTTTATCGAGTTCACTTTGATAAAGTGATCTAACATCGGCTAACGCTTGTTTTTTGGTGCCGGGCTGTTCAACTTCAAACACGGTGCCGTTTATGGTTGCCATTGCATGCCAGTTTTTACCGATTTTATTAGCCGTTATTTCAATTTCATCTGCAGGGGGCCAAACTATGCCTGGTTCTTTTTTGTCATTGGCTTTTTTATCACCGGCTTGTTTTGCTTGTTCAGCTTCTTTGCGTTCGTGCAGTTCTTCAAGCAGCTCGGTTAAATCTTCAATTTCTTCATCACTTACCAGCTCCTGGCCTTCTAAACTTTCCAGATCACGCTTTATGTCTTCTAAGCGTTCAATTAACTCTTCGCGTTCATTAACCAAGTCTTGTTTTTCTTCAACGATTTCGTCTTTACGGTCGGTGGCCATTTCTAAATCTTCTTCAACGGCTTGTATTTCTTTGTCGATTTCGCTGGTTGGTTTTTTCTTAGGCTCAACAAATACAAATTTATCTAGTTCAACAAATTCGTTTAGGTATTTTTTAATAGTGTTTAAGTTGGTTTGGGTACCATCTATTAAACAAAAGCGGCGTATGTAAGAGGGCGTGATTTTTTCCAGTTCCAGCCCTTCGCTCACTTTTTCTTTTAGCCAGTCGTGCATAATGGCAAATTTTGGTGCGCGGGCGTAAAGCTTCACTTTTTCGTCTGCTTTGCTTAAATACTCAAATAGCGCCTTTTGCTTATCATCGTTTGCGTTGGGGTTATCTTCCTGCGCCAGTACCTTTATTTTTTCAATGGTGCTGTCGAGTTTAAAGCACTCATAGTGTATTTGCGTTTCAATAAGTGAATGGCCTAAAACTCTATGACGATAAGCAGAGCGAGATTCGCCCTCTTTGGCGTGTTCTTCGTAGGTGACCTCAGTGTATAAAGCGCGGCAATCCTTAAAGCTAAAGTAACCATCTTTTAATAATGCTTTAATGCTGCGGTTTAATGTACGGCCATATTTCGCGTTAATTGCTGCGTTGTGGTAATAGTCTTTGTTGTCGCCACCCAATACAGTGCTTTCAACTTCTTCACCGCGCACATTACGATAATTAAGCGGTTCCGCTTTAGTTTCGTTTCTAAGTTTTTTCAATGCCTTACAAATAATTGCGCTGTCTATCATGGCAGGCACTTCGTATGGCTTTATTTCTTCAAATAAATGGCGGTTTTTAGTTTTAAGCTGACCTGCGAATAATAGCGTTGATTTATTTACAGCCTTAATTGTGCCTGTTTTCATTATCTCAGTTAAGCGCCTGCCTGTAGCCATAGCAATGCCAATTGCAAGGTCTGACACGCTAGGGTCATCTTTTGTTAAAAGCTTCATAGCAAGCGTTTTAACCCACTCAGGATTTACTAAAATTTGGTTTGATAGCTTAGCTTTTAATTTCTTGGCGCTGTCATCGCTGATAAAGTCTTTATACGAGCCTTTAGGTTCAAACATGTAATACGCATGGTGTTCAATACGCAGTTTAAGCAGGTCTGTTTTAAAGCTCGACCCGGTACGCGCCCCAGCTCTAAGTTTTATTAAATTTTCGCGTAATGTTTCAATTGGCTGTGAAGGATCAAGCATTTCTTCAAGCCCCTCAACCGAGCCCGAATACTTATTAATAAAGGCGTTAACGTGCCTTTCAATGGCGTGGTGCTTAAAGTTTAATGACTTAATAGCATTACGGTAGCCCTCCATAATTTTAGTGTAGTAGCGGTGTGACACGTTCGGTTGTTCCAGTATTTCCCCGGTCTTTTTATCCACTACAATATTAAGCTTTTCGTCTTCTGTACGTGCGATGGTATTACAACGGTCTGTAATATACTTAGCTGCGCCACTCTCTTTGGTTTGTGCAAACTCAGTTATGTCTTGCACCTGTTTAGCTATTTTTTCAACTCTGTTTTTTGATTCACTCATGGTTGCCGCCTTTTTATAAACAATAAATTAAATGTACCCTTAGCAATGTAGCACTGTTTAAAAAGTGTGTCAACTGTACCCGCCACCAATTACACATAACTGTACCCGCTACCATATATATAAGTGTACCCGCTACAAGTATTTAACTGTACCCTCTACCACTTACGCAAGTGTACCCGCTAATTACGTAATTAGCGGGTACACTTGCGTAAGTGGTAGAGGGTA
>NZ_JBEOOL010000039.1:0-39389 GCF_040309225.1 Pseudoalteromonas sp. GW168-MNA-CIBAN-0100
ATTGTGGCGTCTGACTTGTCTGTCTTATGGACAAGCCCTAATGAACTTGCGTACTGTTTTGCTTTACCAGGATTTACATGTAATAAAATAAATCCTTGCTCATATAGGAAATACATCAGCGGCTCGCTATAAACACCTGTGGGCTCTGTTGTAATAACAATATCTTGTGCTTCTAAATTTGTATTCTTTATCAACCAGGCAACTAACTCTTGATAGCCCTGCGGGTTATTTTTAAAAATCTTCGTTTTCTTTTTACTTTTGACTACATCGCGTAGCCAGGAAATATCTAACTTTTCTTTACCCACATCAATGCCAATAAAAGCTTTCATCTCTATCTACTCCCCTTGTACATGCAGCGTCACCCTTAGTTGGGGCGCTAGGATACCATTCAGTTTAATGGAGGTTAGGAAGTCAGGGCTCAATCTACGTCACAGCATTTTCACACTCTGGTTGGGTACGAGCTCACTGTCTTCCCGATGTGACAAGTGCTAGCTAAACACTCATCAAGAAGAGATACAAGGTTGGGTAGAGCGTAGCGAAACCCAACGAGCCTCCAATTCCACACCGTTTTATAACAACGCTCTATAATATTTAAATACACAGGCCGTATAAGCGAAGCGCCATCCGACAACCCTGTACTTTATAGCCTGAACTTTATAACCTAAGATTACATCTACCCTAAAGCTCATATCTTCTTCGTTAATTGTGCTAATTAGTTTACTATGCGCGACTTAAAAATATTCTACTACTTACCACTAGGCTTATATGTCCGCAAATGCACTCTACACCGACCTTTCTGATTACTACGACTTAATGTGCGCAGATATAGATTATCAAGCCCAAAGCAATTCTATTCACAGGCTGCACCAAATTTTTGGTAATGGCGCAAACACCCATCTCGATTTAGCGTGTGGCACCGGCCCGCATGTACGCCACTTTATTGATTACGGCTATAAAAGTAGTGGGCTTGATTTAAACCAGCCAATGCTCGATAAAGCAAAAGTTCGTTGCCCAGAAGCGCAATTTTCGTTGCAAAACATGAGTGAGTTTAAAGTAACCGAGCCCTTGGATTTAATTACCTGCTTTTTGTATTCAATCCACTACTGCGACGGTATTAATAAGTTAAAAGAATGCCTTGCCAGCGTACACAGTGCGTTAAACGTAGGTGGGATATTTTGCTTTAACACGGTTGATAAAAACAAAATCGACAGCGATTCATTTGTAGAGCACACAGCAACAAGCGAAAATAGCTTCTTCACATTTCGCTCTGGTTGGCACTACAGTGGCAGCGGCAGTAAACAGTTATTAAAACTCAATATAGAAAAAACCACCGCAGACAAAACACTCGTATGGCACGACGAGCACCCAATGGTTGCTTTTAGTTATACCGAGCTTAAAGAAGCCTTAAAACCGTACTTCGAAATCCACATATTTGAACATGACTACGACAAAATAACCCCATGGGCACAGCGCTCAGGCAACGCCATTTTTGTCTGCGTAAAAATTTAAGACAAACACGTATGTTGGGTAGAGCGTAGCGAAACCCAACGAATCTCCAATATCCACGCCCCCAATAACCCCGCATTATATATTTGAAAACGTAGGTCGGATAAGCGAAACGCCATCCGACACAGTAACTTATTTAAGTTTCGGCGAATATAAATAGCTAATTTATATAACTTTTTATGTTTTTATTTACATTAAAATCATAATGTTAAGTCAATATTAACAATAAAAAAGCGGGTATCTTAATTGAACAAGCCAAGCTGCTACTTAAGCTAATTTTTGAACCAAAAGTCCACGTTTTATCGTTATTCGCGAAGGGAGTTAGGATGGGTGTCAGCGTTATTATTACCCAACAATCATGAATTATATTTGTCGGATAAAAAAGGTTTTATCCGACATTGGTGATACTTCTCAAAACAGCCGAGCTATAATTTGGTTTGTAAAGTTGTTCTATGTCCTGAGAGCCTAAGCGGCTTGTTGTAATCGTAAGCTTTCGTAATAATCTTCAGCGATTGCAGTTAATTTAAACTCAGCCTCTATCCCTGCAATTTTCTCTACAGCTTCACGTATTGATTCAAGGTCAACCTCAAAGAACTCTTTCCTCAAATTTACGGAGTTAACACGTTGTGAATTAAACTCTCTATGTAAAGCCGCTTCAAGTGCAGGGGCATCTTCAACATAAATCATTGCATGTACATCGAATGGGAAAGGAACGCTAGCATCACCAAGTTCTTTTACTCGATCCATTGGTTCTAAGCGTCGAGTTAAACCTATTTTATATACATCTTCACCGAATGAACCAATATTGCTAATTATATATACGTGGCCTTTGCGAGTTTGCTCTGCCATACTTTTTGCTCTTGCTTCTTTGGATTCGGCTTCTGAAAGTTGCTGTTCTAAAATAAAGATTCTATCTTCCATAATTTTTCGTTCGCTTTCAGAAGCGCCAGAAAGTTCTTCTCTAGCTTTATCAAGCATCTTTCTATACATTTGTTCTTCTTTCTCGGCTTCAGCAATTGCTTTCTCATACTCCTTAATTGCTCGCTGTTCTTCCCTCATTTGCTCTTTTATAAGTTTTTGCTCTAGTATTTCTTCTTGTTTTTTCAGAGCGTATTGATATTGTAAATTACACTCTTCGAACTTTAATTCGATATAATCTATATCAAAGCCACATTCATATGTACTTGCTAATTTTTCAATTGAATTTGCAAGCTTCTCAATACGCTCCAATGTCCTTGCATAATTACTAGGGCTAAGTTTACCAATTAAAAAATCACATTCGATATTAAAAGCAGCTAGCATTAGCTTGACTTGTCCTTCCAATATTTTTTTATTGAAGGCCTTATCTTTAGAGATTACGGTAGATGCTGGGTAAGTAATAGCAACTTTATCTCTAATCATATCTTTTTGTTGCAGCCTAATGTCTTTAATTTCTTCGGCAAACCGAGCTGAAGTTTCATAAAGATATTTTGGAGTCTCGAAGTGGCCGTAAGCAATGTATTCTTCGTTACGAGTATAAAGGTCTAATTTACTCATTAACTCAGCTATATTATCTTTATTATTTGACAGTTTTGAATGCGTGTCTTCGACTTGTATTTTTAATGAAGACAACTTTTCAGTGTATTTTTCTAAGTCATTTTTTAAGTTTGTTTCATTCCTTTTTAGTTCTTGAAGAGCTTCAGTATCTTTATTTAACTGAGAAAGTAATGCAGTACTTTCTTGTAACTGGCTTTTAAGCTCTTCGTACTCTTTATTGGTTATTATTAATGCTTCGTTTAATGATTTGAATGTTGATAATTTTTTATTTGCCTGATTATTTGCAATGAAATAAGCGACAATGATACCAATAATAGACGCTACTGAAATGATTATTGTGTAGTTATCCATAATATTATTTTAACTCCTTTTGTATATATTTTTTTCTTAGTTCAGATCGTTCTTTACATCTCTCTAGGTACTCTTGCTGAGCATCAGACATCGAGGTTTTAAAAGCTTTTTTCTCTTCTAAAACGCTTAAACGTTCAGTTTTTTTTGCCTCACGTTGTTTATGTTTATTTACACGTTGCTGCTCTCGGAGAGCCCTTTCTTTCTCCCTTGATAATGTTTTTCTTTTTCGCTCAGACTCCCTTGCTGCATTTTTATTGGCTCTATCAATAGCCTTTACTATTTTAATTGCAGTCCTTAAACCACCGCCTCTTCTTGCCACAAATACATCCTCGTTGTTTAATAGCATAAAATACAGATTATATGTCTTAAAGTGTGTGGTCAAACATGTACTTAAGATAAGGTTTATTTATGTTTCGCTTTTCATTTATGTCATTAAATACTCACAAGGAAGAACACTTGCATATCCAAATTGCAGAACACATTAAATTAGCTCCTTTATTGGAAAGCGATGCTGCGGACATTTTAAAGACTGTTAATTTAAGTCGGGCAAGTTTAGGTAAGTTTTTGCCTTGGGTAGAAGGGGTAAACAATATTGAATCAGCTAAAAAGTACATACTCGACAGAGTCAACAGCGGTCTAAATGGTTCGCGGTGGTTTAAAATTTATTATAAAGATAATCTGAGTGGTATTTTTGCAGTTAAGTCTATTTGTCCTGAGTTGAATGTAGCGGAGCTTGGTTACTGGTTAAGTAGTGATGCACAAGGAAATGGTATTATCAGTCAAGTAATTACGAGAGTGCCAATCATACTCAAAAATACAAGCGCTAAAGTAATTGAGTTTAGATGCTTAGAACAAAATGTAGCTAGTATTAAAATTGCTTTAAAATCAGGTGCAAGTTTAGTTGGTACTATTCCAAACTTTGTATCGGTTGGCAATACACGACAACAACTTAATATATATCAAGTGGCTTTATAAATAACCCTGAATACCAGACTCTCCAGTAATAACTCCGTCTATTTAATGACTCTTCTCATCAATCTCTTTCCCGCAATTATAACAGTTGTTAGTTGGGAGCTTATAACTAGAAATAGAGCGCATTACTTGGTTTTTCTTACAGGCAGGGCAGGCGTAATTAATTACAGAGATTATAAGCGCAATGGCAAAAACGAAACTACCAATATAAAACGGGTTTGAGTAAAATTGCATACTTGGTTCTGAAAAGTTAAAACCAATAATACAGATGATTAATGCAGTTAAATAAAGTTTAAATTTTAGGCTTTTATTCAAGGTTTAAATATCCAATTGGCAAGGTGCTAATAATAAGTGCTTTGGCAGTTTTAACAAATTATTTACTCTATTGCTATTTAAGTTTTATATAGCGCAAATGTATAGGCATAAAAAAAGCGTTGCCCTTGAGCAACGCTTTTCTGTATTTTTCTAGCAGCGAGTAACTTACTCTGCCGCTAACTTACTCAGCCACAAACTTATTCTGCTGCTAAATAATCCAAAACCACTTGATGGTGATCTTTAGTTTTAAACTTATCAAATAGGTGTTTAATTTTACCGTTTTGACCTACTAAAAATGTCAGGCGGTGAATACCATCGTACTCTTTACCCATAAACTTTTTGTAGCCCCATACACCAAATGCTTCTGCAATGGCGTGGTCTTCATCGGCTAATAAATCAAAGTTAAGCTCTTTTTTAGTTTCAAAGTTTTTAAGGCGCTTAATTGGATCTGGGCTAATACCTACAACGCGGGTGTTAAATTTAGCAAGCTGTGCTTGCTCATCGCGTAGGTTTTCGGCTTGTACAGTACAACCCGGCGTTGACGCTTTAGGGTAAAAGTACACAAGCACTTGTTGCTCTTTTAACAGCTCACTTAATGTTACTGTTTCGTCGTTTTGGTTTTGTAGGCTAAAAGCGGGTGCAGTATCGCCAGCTTGTAATGGACTAATTGTGTTCATGTTTAGCATCCTTAACGAATTCGTTTAAAAATATAATCTACGTTTAGTGTGTGAGAAAGGCTCTCAAAACTAATTTTAAATTGATCTATATCTACATCAACAGGTATGTTGAATTCAAGTTCACAACGCATTTTAATGTTGTCTTCTTGGGAATAAGTGTCTGACTTAAGTGAGCAAATACTAATATTATTGTCGGCAAAAAAGCGCGTTACTTTGCTCAATGTGCCTGGGGTGTCTATGCCAGTGTATTCTAGTGTGTAACCTGCACAAAACTCGCTAGGAGTATGACTTGCTGTACGCTTCATCATGGTTAGCAGGCCAAGTTCCATGGCTTTAGTTGGTAGTACGTGCTCTATGCGGCTTATTGCCGACATGTCGCCGCTAAGTAGCATTATGAAGGTAAATTCGCAGCCTAAAATAGCAATACGGCTGTCAATAATGTTGCAGTGGCAATCGCTAACCAGTTGGGTTAGTTCACTTACAATACCGGGTCTGTCTTCGCCAATCGCTGTTAAAACAATTTGATGATTTGAAAATGCAGTCATGAGTTCAAATACCTTGTTACTTGGATTATATCAACCGAGTTGGCAACACCAAAAATACACACGAGAAGTTGCACGGCGGCGAAGTTTAACACAAAAAGGGCTCTAAACTACAGCACACGCTAATTAAGCGCTTTTAAAGTGCGGTGTTTCTTGTTTTTACTGGCACGGGAAAGTACCATAGCTAAAATTTGCTTATTTGCGCTTAGTTTTATTGCTAAGTTGAAGTGCTGAACTTTATTGCATTTAGGCAGCCAAATAATAAATGTAAAGTTAATATTGATTTTACACTGAACCAAATCGGCATTACCCACTCATATATTTGTTAAAACAATTAAAGGGTATGCTAAGGAGAAATATCTGTGCAGTATTGGATCCCAAAAGCACTTGCAGTAAGTGTATTGGTAAGTTTATCAGGGTGTAGTGTATTTATTAATAAGGCACATGACGAACGTAACTATCGTACGCATGAGCCTGTAAAAGCACCAACGTCGTTATCTCAACCAGCTCAAGACCCAGTTTATAAAATGGATGTAGGTCAATACGACAACAATCCTGAAGCTACAAATTACCGCCCACCGGCACAAGTATTAACAATTGCTAAAGGCAGTTGGGTAGAAGAGACAGATAAACAAGCGCGTATTTATTTTGATAAAAACGATGGCATTGCTGATTTAGATGAATTTCTTTGGGACACGATTCAATCAGTCCTCGCTGATAACAATGCAGGAACCACTAAAGAAGACAAGCTACTAGGTACTATTGAAACTGATTGGTACTCAATCATTAAAACCGAAGAAGGTTTTTGGTGGTGGGGCGATGAAGTTAACGATGACTTAGAAAAATTTAGATTCACTATTGAAGAAAAGTCACATCAGCGTACTGCGTCTTTACGTGTAGAGCTGATTGATTTTAAAGGCGACCATACGCTAACTGATTTGTTAAAACAGCAGTTAGAAGTACGCGCGCTTAACCAAGTAGTGAGCGAGTTTGATTACCGTTACCGTCAACTTGAAGTTGATATGCGTAAACGCCAAGGTATTATTTCTCTTGAAATGGGCTTTGATAACAAAGGTAATGCAGCTCTTGTAACTGAGCAATCTTACGAAGCTGTGTTTGACCGTTTCTCTGGATTTTTAGAGCGCTTGTCGTTCACTATTGTTGAAATTAACCCAGATACAGGCTTAATTACTGCTGATTATACTAAACCTGAAACAAGTGTTTGGGATTCAATTTGGGGTGATGACGTAGCTCAACTACCTATTGATGAAGGCCAATACCAAATTTTAGTAAGTAAAACTAAAGAAGGCGGTACTAGCTTAACGTGGATGGATGACAAAGGCGAAACGCTTGAGCCAGGTACTATGAATGGTTTACAACAAGCATTAGAAGCAGCACTCATTCAGCGCGGCATTAAAATTTAAATAATAATAAGTTTTACCACAAAAAGAGCGCTATGCTCTTTTTGTGGTTTTTATAGGTTAATAAATATGTCTCAGCTACCTCATCGTTCACACTACACGTGGCGCACTTGGTTTACTTTTTTGGTTCCTTCGTTAATTGGTGTGTTTTTATTTATGACACCCATTAGTACCTCGCAAGGGATGACCATTCCTATTGCCGTTATGGCAAAAGCGGTTCAAGCAATGATGCTTGGTTCTGCTCAAGCAATTATTACTCTCATTATTTGTATTACAGGGGTTATTTCTGTAATTACTAAAGTGTTTAAACCCGCCGCTATATGTAACTCACCTTTGTTAAAGCATTTATTTGATGTGAGCTGGACGTGGCTGGTGGTGCGCTTATTTGGTATGGCGTTTGGTTTAATGACGTACTTAAGTCTAGGCAGCGAGATGATTACCTCGGCCAATACTGGCGCGCTGGTATTAAATGACTTACTGCCAGTGTTGTTTTCGGTATTTATTTTAGCGGGCTTATTACTGCCGCTACTAATTAACTTTGGTCTACTAGAGCTTGCTGGTACGTTAATGACTAAAGTAATGCGCCCTGTATTTGGTGTACCGGGTAGAAGTGCGGTTGACTGTACTGCATCGTGGTTAGGTGATGGTAGTGTGGGTATTTTGATGACTGCAAGGCAGTACGATCAAAAGCACTATACACAACGCGAAGCGGCTATTATTGGTACTACGTTTTCAGCGGTTTCAATTACGTTTAGTTTAGTGGTGCTTGGGCAAGTTAAACTTGAATACTTATTTGCACCGTTTTACGCAACGGTATGTTTAGCCGGTATTGTTGCCGCTATTATTGTGCCGCGATTACCGCCACTGCGCTTTAAAAAAGACTTACTGATTGATGGTACTGAGCCAGATAGAGACGCTGAAACAATTCCGGGTCATAAAACTTTATTTGGTCATTCGTTAGATGTTGCATTAGCTAAAGCAGATAATTCAACGGGTGTTAAAGGGACTATAAAAGAGGGCTTACATAACGCGCTTGATATGGTGTTTGGTGTATTGCCTGTGGTTATGGCGGTAGGTACATTTGCACTGATCATTGCTGAGCATACGCCTATATTTCAGTATTTAGGTATGCCGTTTGTGCCATTTTTAGAGTTATTACAAGTACCCGAAGCGGCAGCAGCGTCGCAAACTATTATGGTTGGTTTTGCTGATATGTTTATTCCGTCAATATTAGCAGCAGGTACAATTGAAAGTGATGTAACGCGCTTTATTATTGCCGCAATGAGTGTAACTCAGCTTATTTATATGTCTGAGGTGGGCGCACTTTTACTTGGCAGTAAAATACCGGTAAATATTTTAGAGTTATTTATTATATTTATTTTGCGAACGCTAATTACTTTACCTGTTATTGCGCTAATGGCGCATTGGTTAGTAGGCTAAATTAACGAAAATATAATTAAGCGAATTGGTATTATTAAAAAAGCCCTGATTAATCAGGGCTTTTTTGTGTCTGTTGTATTTTTAATATTGGCGTTGGGCTTTTTAAACTCCGTTTTTGCAGAGAGTCTAATTAGCGCAATATTACCAATAATAATGGCAAAAACAACGGCGACAATAATTACAATATGCCAAGTTTGCATCGCAGTATCACTTAATATTTAGTACGTTTAAGTGTGACCGTTTTACGCTATAACAGCAATTAAATTACTCAAAACATAATCAATAATTTTAAACGCAATCAATAACTTTAAACACAATCAATAACCTTAAAAACGTCTAGCTACCGAAAGCGTTAAAAAGTTAAGTCCTGGGTTTGGCTCTTTAAAGCCTGCGTTTGAATAGTGAATAACTCTAAGGGCAACATTAGTATGACCAAAGTCGGCAACAAGGCCTATGCGGTCTTCAAACTGGTAGTGAGTACTTATGTTTTTACCGGCGAACTGCGTTTCATCAATCAGTGATACACCAATCCCTGCCTCTACATAAAATGGGGTGTTGTTAAAACTAAAAGCAGGAAATTGCAGCACAGGTGACATAGCAAGTACTAGGTTTGATTGTGTTTCATCGCCGTGGCGGTATTCCCACATATTTACGCTGGTTTCAAAGTAAAAGCGTGCATCACCAATTATATTTTGCATGCTAGGCGCATGATACTGATACGCAAGCTTAACGCCGTTTACGTTACCTTCGCCTTTGAGAAAATCAACGGCATAACCGTGGTTCGATTGAGCAAAAGCAAATTTGCCAAAAAGTGAAACTACTAATACAAAAGAGATAATAAGTGTTTTAAGTGACGTTTTCATAGGTGCCAAATTTTTGTCTGATTCAAGTGATAACTAAATGATAAGGGCGACCTATTAACAATTACAATGAGGACAAAATGCCGGTTGTATATGAGCTGTTAATGGAGGTTTCTAACTGCTTGAATTTATTTTAGTTATTTTATTGGTGCGATTTGGGCATTAATAAGTTGCTTATTTGTGCCTTTTTTATTGCGTATAGTTCGCGTAAATTACAGCCATCTTAATCACACAGACATATACAATTATGAAACTCTTTAAACTATTCGTTTTAGCCACTGCTTTTTTTAGTAGTTCGTTATTTGCACAAACTCAGCAATCGCCAGATCAGTTACTTGAATCAGTAGCCGATAAGCTATTTGCAGACATTGGCCAAGTAAATTCAAAAGGCACAGCAAGTAAAGAAGCGATGGCTGCCATTGTTGAAAAACGTTTAATGCCACATATTGATGTTAAGTTTGTGTCGTTTAAATTATTAGGTAAACACATTAAAGGCATTGAGCGCGAACAGGCAGTTCAATTTATTGATGCAGTAGAGCATTACTTAACAGGCACATACGCCGGTGCACTAATGAAGTACACAGGTCAAAAAGTAGTATTTGAGCGTAATAACGCAAAAAGTGACTCTGAGTACGCAACAGTTAATACACAAATTATTGAGCCAAATGCGCCTACAATCGACTTAAGTTTTAAGCTTCGTTTAGGTAAAAATGATGAGTGGAAAGTATACGATATTGTTGCCGAAGGTATTTCACTATTAAGTGCTAAGCAAAAAGAGATTATTCAACGTATTTCTGAAGTGGGTTTAGATCAAGTTATTAGCGAGTTAAAAAGTAAATAGACTATTTGTCTGGCTCTGATTAAGCCCAACTCCAACCTCAAAAACGGCCAATTACTTATGTACTTGGCCGTTTTTATATTTGTAAGTAAAGGATTGTTGTTATTGCGTAATTTTGCGCTAGCAGCAAAACAAAGGTGTGCTAGAATATCGACACTTTGATTAAGCGTGGTGTCAGCTAAAAACTGATATAACTTACCACCCCCAAGCCACACTGGAGTTGTGTTGTTTTAATGGAAAATGTACTGATTTGGCCAAAGGAATACCCATTACTTATTAAAGGACTGGTAGAACAAAACGGTGCCTTTATTTTAGATGCTTTGGAAGCTTGGCCTGCTTGTCGTTCTACAAATGAAGACGATGGTGTATGCACCACCGTGTTACCGCCTATTTATTATTTGGCATGGCTAACCCCGCTAGAACCATTTGAAGAATGTTACTTTCAACATATCTCTGAATATGACGAAGACGCACAAGCGTATATTAGTGCGGTTAAAAGCCATTACTACGATAATGAATACACCCCTGAAAGCTTAGTGCTTATGCTATGCCAGCGCCTTGAAAAATACGCAAGTGTGGCTGCACAAAATACCATAGATACGCCACTGTCTTTAGTCGATTTGTTTTTTAGTAAACGCTATTTCACGTTAATTGAGCATGCGCTAAATAATAAAAGTAAACTTTCGGCAAAAGATACATTAGCCCTTTGGAAAGAAGTTGATTTTAGAGAGCGCTTAAGTGCGTTTATTCCAGAGTCTATTGCTGATTTAGATACTCTTTCTGAACTTGCCAGCGAAAAAGTAGCAGCGGGTAAAGACTATTTTACGTTGCTTACACAGGTTTCTCCTGATGTTGACTCTGTTGTACTGCTAGAAAAAGCATTATTAACGCACCTGCGTAAAAAAACAGCCAAGCAAACAATGGCAATGCGTTTTATTGAGCAAGGCGCTACAGGTGTTCTTGCTGATGAAAACAATAAAACAGCTTTTATGTGGGCCGCCGAAAAAGGCTTTGTAAATGTGGTTGAAACGCTACTTGCAAAGCAAGACAAAAAAGCGGTTGATAATTTAGGTAACACAGCACTTCATTACGCTGTATTTGCTAAAAATGAATCGTTAATGGTGCTGCTTATTAAAGCGGGCTATAACTTTAGAGCGCGCAATAAAGAAGGTTTAAGTTGTTACCGTTTGGCGGTTAGTATTAAAGCTAATAACTTGGTTAAATGTTTAGAGCGTGACTTTGGTATTAAAGAGCTTTCGCCAGAAGGGCAGTTTGATCGCATTAAAAAAGTACATGTGCTGCACGCTATTGTCACTATATTGCTGCCTTTGCAGTTGTTCTTCTTTTTTGATGAAACACTCTCTATTAAAAGTGAGCTGACGCTGAGTTTAACTATGGCGGCAGTGATTTGTTTTTTCTTTGCGACCACTTTAAAACGCTGTGCGTTATATCCACATATTAAACACCCTTGGGGTTTATTTGTGCTTAGAGGCTTTTCGTTTATTAGCTTAATTGCTCAAATAGGGTTGGCGAGTATTGTGGTGCTAGCTGCCTTAAGTGATTTAGTTTAGTCACTTTTAAACAGCTAATAAAAAACGCGCTTAAAGCAATTTAAGCGCGTTTTTTGTATTTATAACCGTTTATGGTTAAGCCTTATTTACCGTGCTCATTTGCTGCTTTTTCTTCAGCTAGTTCTTCTTTAAGCTTACGGATTTTTAAACCTTGTTCTTGTCCGCGGTGTCTTGCGTAGTAAGTACAGCCAATAAACATTGAAGAGGCAAACACAAGCTCTAGTAATACCCAAATTAACTCATCTGGCGCTGCCCACAGCATGGTAAGTCCGTGAATAAAATACAGCATTACAACAAAGTTAGCCCACGCATAAGTGTATGTATTATCTTTAATTATGCCTCTTAGCGGCAGTAGTAACGGAATAATAGGCAAAAATAAAGACACTAAACTCGCATTACCATTTAGAGGTGGCACAAAATACATCCACAGTGGAATAAGAACAAGTAAACCTACATAGCCAAATAGTGCGGCACGCTGAAACTTTACTGTAATCGGCTTTTTAGCTGGGTTGTCAGCTGTATTCATTTAAGTTTTCTCGCAATGTGAGTAAGGCGTTTACCAACGCTTTGGCATATTTTAATTTCGTCTTTGCTTAGCTGTGCACTATTAGCGCTGCCAGCAACGTGTGTTGCACCGTATGGTGTTCCACCTGTTTGTGTTGCAAGTAGTTCGGGTACATCGTACGGCACGCCCAGTAGCATCATACCGTGGTGTAATAGTGGCAGAGATAAGTTAAGTAAGGTTGCTTCATTTCCACCATGCATACTGCTTGATGACGAAAACACACATGCTGGCTTATCTATTAGCTGACCTTTTAACCATAAGTCGCTGGTGGTTTCCCAAAAGCTTTTAGCTTGAGAGGCCATCATGCCAAATCGGGTTGGTGTACCAAATGCTAAACCATCGCAATTTATTAAATCATCTTTGGTGATCACAATGTCGTGCGCATTTTTAGCCACAAAGGTGCGAAGCAGTGCTGTAGCACCTTGTTGCTCTATCGACTCTGCTATTTCATGAGCCATTGCTTCAACTGAGCCATGGCTTGAGTGATAAAGCACCACTATGGTTGCACTCATTATAAAACGCTTAGTACGTTTTCTGGTGGACGACCAATCGCTGCTTTATTGTTATTCACTACAATAGGGCGTTCAATTAGTTTTGGATTTTGTACCATGGCATCTATTAATGCTGATTCACTGCTTTCATCTTTTAAATTAAGCGCTTTGTAGTCATCTTCTTTTGTGCGCATTAATTCACGTACGGATGAAAAACCAAGTTGGATTACAAGCGTTGAAATTTGCTCGTGTGTAAGAGGCGTTTTTAAATACTCTACAACACTTGGCTCTATTGCTTTACTTTGCAGTAGTGCTAGCGTTTCGCGTGATTTAGAACAACGTGGGTTGTGGTAAATAGTAACAGACATAAAATGATTCCAAAGTGTGAATTGCGTCTATTTTAGGGTAAGCGCTTGCAGACTTAAAGTCTTGCAAGCTCTTTTTGTAAAAGTCGATACTGGGTAAGTAGTGCTTTTAAACGTTGTTGCTTTACAAGTTGAGTAGGCTCTACAAAGTTTAGTGCTTTTTGTACTTCGTCTGCGGCTTTTAAATAAGCACCATATTGCGCTAATACATCGGCGTTAGCTTCGTGATAAGAGGCTAATTTATCTTGTTTTTTATACGCATCAGCAAGGAGTTGTTTGCCTAAGTTATGATCTGGCTTTTCGAGTAAAAAACTCTTTAAAATATTTTCAGCAAGCTCATATTGCTCAGCTTCAAGTGCTGAGTTGGCATAGTTAAGTGTAATTACCTGATTATTAGGGCGATACTGATTTAAATCCGCTAAAAACTTAACGGCTTCATCTGCCTTTTTTTGTGCAATAAGTAAATCGGTATGGGTATCTATATAAAATAAGTTTTTAGGATCGTTTTTTAAAAGCTCGTCTAATATTGGCGCTGCTTCATCAAGCTTTTTTTGATCAAGCAAGCTTATGGCTAAGCCATACTTTAATGCAGTGTTGTTGTAGGTATTTTCGCGCAGTAGCTTTCTAAATAGATCTTCTGCGTTTTCTGGTTTGTTGTCATAGCGGGCAAGCACTCGACTTTTTGCTAAATTAAACTCAAGGCTCGCATTCATAAGGCGCACAGGAAATTGCTCTGCACGCAAACGTACATCTGATACACGACTCTCTGGTAATGGGTGAGTTAGCAAAAATGCTGGTGGCTTGTATTTATAGCGAATTTGCGCTGCAAGTTTAGTTAAAAACTCACTCGATGCACGGGGATCAAATCCTGCATTATTAAGTGTTTGCATGCCTATACGGTCAGCTTCTTGCTCAGCTGAGCGGCTATGCGTTAACTGACTAAAAGCAGATTGTGTTTGGCTGGCAGATATAATGGCAATACCCGCGTCGGGTGCAACAACGGTTGCTAATATACCTGCAATCATACCGGCAATGGTCAGCGCGCTGTTATCTTGTTGCTGCTGTATTCTACGTGCTAAGTGGCGCTGTGTTACGTGAGCAATTTCGTGACCAAGTACCGAAGCAAACTGGCTCTCGTTATCGGCTTGAGCTATTAACCCGGTGTGTACACCTACATGCCCGCCATAAAATGCAAACGCATTTATTTCTGAGTTATTTATCCAAAAAAACGAAAACGGAAAACGTACATCGTTAGCATTAGCAACAAGTTTACGGCCAATAGTCGTGAGGTATTCATCTAGCACAGGGTCGTTTATAACTGGCGATGAACCTCGTATTTGCATCATCATTACTTCGCCAATAGCTTGTTCTTTTTCAAGTGGCAGTGCTTGTAATGCAGATGTTCCTAAATCAGGAAGTGTAAAATTGGTTTGCGCTTTTAAAGGTTCGCTTACTAATAAGCTAAACGTAAGCGCGGCACTGCATAAAGTGATAAATGCTGATTTTAGCTGCATTTTATTCCTTGTTAATTTGTTCGCCAATTGCAATTTTGGCTATGTCTATTTCGTCACTGCTTGCACGGCTGTCTTTTTCGCACAATTGGTATAGTTCTTTTATTGTGACTCCATCAAGCTTTACAACGTTCAATTCTCGCTGCAAAAAAGTAATAATTTTATGTACTACTTTATGTGCATGTAAAATAATGGCTTTATCTGCTTTGTCGCCCCGTTCAAAATAAAAGCCAATAAACTTATGTAACTGACTTATTCTGATCAGGTTTTTCATTGAATGTGGATCCCACACTCTAAACTCCATAAAGCGATTATTTTTTATGTATTGGTCAACAATAACATCTTTAGCATAAGGCTGTGCCCATAGCTCAAAGCCTCTGTCGGTAAAAACTTGGTGCAGCGCAATACGTGGCTTATGTTTAGTGTGTATTACACCAAGGCTGTCTTCATGGCCTTCTAATAGATCTAAGTTCCAATTGCGTTTATCTATAAGTTGTTTAACTGCATTATCGAATCCATGATCTAAAATCCCTTCAGATTCGCTTATTGATGAGGCAACAAGGTGATAAAAAGGAGGTAGTTCGCCCCAGTTAATTTGCTTTTTAAACCAATTAATCTCTTTGAGTGTTGGATTACTGGGTAGTTGCGCTTTATTATGCGTGCCAGGCATTAACTTATCCTTACTGCTAGTTATGTTATAAGGATAAACTATTGCAGGTATTGTTTTAACAAAAAGTTACAATGGTTTGGGTATATAAGTATATTGACCGTAAATATGCGACTTATTATTCATTTACTATACGGATAAAGTAGTTATGGTAGAGCGCGATTTAAAAGAGTTTAAATGCCCTCAGCAATTTGTGCAGTTTAAACTTGCGCTACGAAGTGCGCAATCTTCAAAACAACGTATCACTTTTAGTCTTAATAAAGGTGAAAGTGCGAACGATATTGAACGTTTTTTGAAAAAAAATGCTTATAGTTACAATTTTGATAAACAACGTGGGTTGTTATTAGTGGAGCCATTACATGTTTGAATACGTAAAAACATGGTACGAAAGGAAGTTCTCGGATCCTCATTCGTCTACCTTATTATTTTTATTATTAGCCTCAGTGGCCTTACTTTACTTTTTTGGCTCGTTAATTGTTCCTGTGCTTGTAGCATTGGTTATTGCTTACTTACTTGATTGGCCGGTTGTTCATTTAGAGCGCGTTGGCTTAAAACGTTTTACTGCAACGATTATTGTAATGTTGATATTTATTAGCATTATGCTCACCCTTATTTTGGTTATTGGCCCAGTGCTTTGGAAGCAAACCAGTAACTTAGTGCAAGAAACCCCGCATATGTTAGAGCAAGGGAAGTCTTATTTAATGGCTTTACCTGAACAATACCCAAGTTTAATTAACATAGATCAAGTACAAGCTATTGTTGCAACGGTAGAAGCTAAAATCATTGAGTTTGGTCAAACTGTATTGTCGTTTTCACTAACCTCATTAAAAGATGTTGTTGCATGGCTTATATATTTAGTACTTGTGCCGTTACTGGTGTTTTTTATGCTTAAAGATAAGCTGGAGCTAACGGGGAGTATTGCTAAACTGATCCCGCAGCAACGACGCTTGATTTTGCAAGTGTGGCACGAAATGAATCAACAAATTATGAATTACATTCGCGGTAAAGTGTTTGAAATTTTAATTGTTGGTGGTGTGTCTTTTATTGCATTTACTGTTTTAGATTTACGCTACGCCGCACTACTTGGTGTGCTTGTTGGCTTGTCGGTATTAATTCCATTTATTGGCGCGGCACTCGTCACTATTCCGGTAGCGGCAGTTGCGCTGTTTCAGTTTGGATTAGAAACACAGTTTTGGACCATTTTAATTATTTACGGAATTATTCAGGCGCTTGATGGCAACGTACTTGTACCACTGCTGTTTTCTGAGGCGGTTGATTTAAATCCGGTATTTATAATTGTCGCGGTATTATTTTTTGGTGGCTTATGGGGATTTTGGGGCGTATTTTTTGCCATCCCGTTGGCTTCATTAGTAAAAGCGCTAATAACAGCTTGGTCGTCAACGCATGAAGAGATAAGTAAAGAGGTCAGTGAATAGTTAAGTAAACAGACTTTTAGTCTAAAAAAGCATAGTAAACGCACCTCTAGTGCTAATTGATTATTACTCATTACCTGTAAATTTATGTACTATTGGTAATAAGATATATTTTTTAGTAATAAGGTGCGTTTTTTAATGTCTGAGTTTTTATTGCACGATGAGCCAGTAAAACAAGTTTGCCTTGATGCAAACGCAACGACCCCTGTGTTGCCTTGTATTGCTGATGTTGTTTCTCATACCATGCAAATATGTTTTGGTAATCCTTCAAGCCCGCACATTACAGGTATTCAAGCCAAGCATTTATTAGAACAAACACGTCAAAAAGCACACACAGTTATTGGCGCAAGTAATGGCGATATTTTATTTACCTCTGGCGCAACAGAAGGCATTCAAACTGCGGTGGTTTCTACGTTAATTGATGCTAAAAAACACCCGATTAAAAACCCCGTATTGTTATATGGCGCTACTGAGCACAAAGCGGTGCCAAATACACTTAAGCACTGGAATAGCGTACTTGACGTTAATGCTGAAGTGCTTGCTATTCCGGTTGATAGTAACGGTATTTTAGATTTAGATTTTATAGCTAAACATATAGATAACGCTTTGATGATTTGCACCATGGCCGTTAATAACGAAACCGGTGTATATCAAGATTTACCCGCTATTGAGCAGGTGATTCGTAGCCGTAATAAAAATGTATCGTGGATGGTGGATTGCGTGCAGGCGCTCGGTAAACAAGCGCTCGCACTAAGTGACACAACAATAGATTACGCACCTTTTTCGGGGCATAAGCTTTATGCACCTAAAGGTATTGGCTTTTTATATATTCGTAGTGGCAGTGCGTACACACCTTTTATAGCGGGTGGCGGTCAAGAAAGTGGAATGCGCTCAGGCACCGAAAATCTACCAGGTATTGCAGGGTTAAATAAGCTATTTAGTATGTTGCTTGATAAATCAGACAACACGTTTAAGTCTGTTAGCGTACTTAATTCTTATCGAAGCCAGTTACAAAGCGCGATAAAAGACACCTTTGGCGATATTACATTCAATCATGATTTTGCTTATAGCGTGCCTACCACACTTAACTTTGCTGTTAACGATTTAACGAGCAAAGAAGTGATTGATTTATTTGACGCTGCGGGCATTCGCGTAAGTGGTGGTTCGGCTTGTAGTACAGGCGCATCAACAAGTTTTGTTTTAGATGCAATGGGTGCAAGTAAGTGGCAAAGCGAAAACGCGATTAGGCTATCGTTTGGACCTGCTGCAACACAACACGATATTGATGATGCTTGTGTGCGTATTCGCGCTCTTAAAGCAATACTACAGGCAAACTGTTTAATCGTATCTGACAGCACCACACCACAACAAGAAGTATGCGCACTGGGCCTTACTCAATTTAGGCACCAAGGTGCATGTAGTTGGCTTTATGTAAGCGATGATAAATACGCTGTAATTATTGATCCTATTATTGAGCTTATTCCGCGCTTTGAAAAAATAGCTAATACACAAAACTTAACTATATCGGCGGTGCTTAATACTCATCTGCATCAAGAGCGAGAGTCAGCGACTAATTTACTAACCAGCGTTCTTGCATCAAGAGTTATAAAAGGTGAGGTTGATTCGCTAGGTTGGCCGCTAAATACAGCAAGTATTAACTTGGCAAACGACGTACTTGAAAAAGTAGTTACACCTGGGCACAGCAAAGAAAGTGTAAGTTATTTATTAAAAAACAGTAATGGCGAAACGCGTTACTGTTTTTGTGGTGATTTAATACTGCCTGCAGGGCTTGGCAATACATCGCTTATAGGCGGCGATGCAAAAGCAATGGCACGCTCTATTTTAGCAATGAGCGAGCAACTTAATAGCACCAGCATTATTTGCTCAGGGCACGACTACCAACAATGTTTTGCCATGAACTGGGCTGTACAGCAAAACCAAACGCCACTTCTTGATGCGTTAGTGAGCGGTAGTATTTCAGTTGATGAATTTGCAATACAAAAACAGCAGTACGACGCTTCAAAACAAGTAGATAACACGCAATTGTGTGGTTATGTAAATGCGTTACCTGAGGTTGATACACAGCAATTAAATTTTGATGACGCTAAAGTAATGTTAAACACCAGCGATACATATTTAATAGATACTCGGGAGCCGTATGAGCATGGAGCAAATAATGTTGCTCAGTTATTTAATACGCTAGATGAAAAAACATTAAATATACCACTTAGCAGAATGGCAAATGCGGTATTTGAAGGGCGATTAAACAAAAATAACAAGTACATTTTATTATGCCGTAGTGGTAACCGCTCAAAAATTGCTGCAACTAATTTAATGCAACTAGGATACAAAGCGGTTTATAACCTAAGGGGCGGGTTAGCGCTTAGTAATTAAACAAAGATTGTAATTTATACAAAATCGGCTTTAGGGCCGATTTTTTTGTTTTTAAGGTTTATTTGCTCGCAAGGTAAACAAGCCCTAGGGCCTGTTGACCTTTCAGGATTAAAATTTGTTCAATCTAGGGGCTATTTAATCGCGGCGTGAGGTTTGTAACCTAGTGGGCTAAGTAAAAACCGAGTAACAAAGAGTAAATTGCCCCTAGGCAGAACCCTTCGGGCAGCGCATGTTTGGCATTTATTCCACGTTATCGCCTATTTATGGGGAATAACCACACTACATAGGCTCTGCCTTGCCTAAATGCCAAACACACTGCTGCAAATTTAACTTCGAAAGATAAACAGGCCCTAATAATTAGTGAATAACTATAAAAAGTAATTATTGTGCTGATAAAAATTCATTAATATTTCATTTTGATTGATTAAGCTATCCCGTTGCCTTTAAAATTGCGGGTAAATTAATTTATAAAATTTTTATGATACCGGTGTCAAAAGCTAAAAATTGCGTTATCATCGGCATCTAAAATTATAAAAACAGCACTTTTTTTGCATTTTTAGTTATACTATCGGCGCTTTATTTTAGTGTAAATAAGCAGTGTTAAGAGTTTTGCTTTTATAAAAAACATTTTTAAATCAATTGATTGAAAAAACTAGAGGATATTTCCATGTCTAACCGAACGCAACTAGCAAGTTGGCAAGCACTAGAACTAAGTGCAGCTAAGATGAAACAAACACATCTAAAAACGTTATTTGCACAAGATGACACGCGCTTTTCTCAGTTTTCGACTCAAGTACCTGGCGTATTATTCGACTATTCTAAGCAACTTATTGATAACGATGTTTTTGATAACTTAATGTCGCTTGCTAAAGAATGCGATATTGCATCGTGGCGCGATAAAATGTTTAGCGGTGAAAAAATAAATATCACCGAGGATCGCTCAGTACTACATACGGCACTTCGTAATCGTGCTCACACTCCATTAATAGTGGATGGCGAAAACGTAACACAAGCCGTAGACAACGAATTAGCTAAAATTAAAGTGTTTGTAGAAAAAGTCCGTAGCGGTAAGTGGTTAGGCTATACCGGTAAAGCGGTAAAAGATGTTGTAAGTATTGGCGTAGGTGGTTCTAACCTTGGCCCACAAATGGCAACTGAGGCATTAAAAGCACTTGCTGATGATACGTTAAATGTTCATTACGTATCTAATGCTGACGGTGTACAAATTTCGTCTATATTAAAAGCCATTGACCCTGAAACAACATTATTTGTTATTTCGTCAAAAACATTTACTACGTCAGAAACTATGACAAACGCTAAAACAGCGGTTGACTGGTTTTTACAAACAACAAAAGATGAAAGTACAATTGCAAAACACTTTGTTGCAGTAAGTACAAATTTAGAAAAAACGGCAGCCTTTGGTATCAGCGACGAAAACGTATTCACTATGTGGGATTGGGTTGGCGGTCGCTTTTCACTTTGGAGTGCGATAGGCTTACCAATTGCTTTATATTTAGGCTACGACGCCTTTGAAGCAATTTTAGAAGGCGCGTTTGAAATAGACGAGCACTTTAAATCTGCGCCGTTTGAGCAAAATATACCATTAATTATGGCATTGCTTAGTGTATGGAATACGAGCTTTTTAGGCTACACAGCGCAAGCTATATTACCGTACGACCAAGCACTGCATATGTTGCCTGCGTATTTACAGCAAGGCGAAATGGAAAGTAACGGTAAACACGTTAACTTTGCAGGCGAAACGGTACCTTATACTACAGTTCCAATTATTTGGGGCATGACGGGTATTAATGGTCAGCACGCGTTTTATCAGTGTTTACACCAAGGTAATGTAATTGTACCTGCAGATTTTATTGCATCAGTTAAACCACAAGTGAATGTTGATAAGCATCACGATATTTTATTATCAAACTTCTTTGCACAAACAGAAGCAATGATGAGTGGTGTAGATGCAGCGCAAGTTACTGCTGATTTAACCGCTAAGGGTAAATCGCAAGCAGAGATTGATGAGTTATTAAATCATAAAATTCATCAAGGCAATCGTCCTACAACGTCTATGCTATTAGATACAGTAGATGCTAAAACAGTGGGCCGTTTAATTGCACTGTATGAGCATAAGATATTTTGCCAAGGCATTATTTTAGAAATATGTTCGTTTGACCAATGGGGTGTAGAACTGGGTAAAGGTTTAGCATCTAAAATTGAGAGTGAACTTACTGATGAAAGCGTTACACACGCTCATGATAGTTCGACAAACGGCTTAATGGCGTACTACAAACAAAACCGTACGCAGTAAAAAATTCGCTTACGCAAGTAAGTAAACCGAGTACCTTTGAACGGGTAGCGCTGGAGTGCTTAGGGTCTGTATTTTTGTGAGAGGAGATACAGGGCCCCTAAGGCTCATTTAATAAGCGCAATGATAAAAATAATAATAAATCATCGATACAGAACAATTCAGCAGGCTTTTATTTAAATACAGCTATAAAAGCCATCTAATCTAGCAATAAATAGGCATACCCGCGCATTTATAAAGTGTACTGGGTATCACAACGTAGAGAGTAACTATGCTTAATCCTTTTGATATTATAATTTTTGGGGGCGGTGGTGATCTTGCGTTACGCAAATTGCTACCTGCAATGTACAGAGCATATCAAGAAGGTAACTTACCTGAAGGCTCACGTATCCTACCAACAGTACGCGAAGAATCGAAACGTGCTGAATACATAGAAACAGCGCATAAAGCATTACAAGAATTTTTAAGCAAAGGTGAGTTTAACGCTAAAGATTGGAAAGCATTTTCTACTTTTTTAGTGCCAGTGGTAAGTAATGTTACAGAAGCAGACGACAACTGGGATGTGCTAAAAGGCATTTTAGATGAGCACGAAAGTACTAAGTCTCGTGTGTTTTATTTATCGCTTCCGCCTGCTGTTTACGGCACATGTTGTGAAATATTATCGACTAAAGGTTTAATTACACCTACATCACGCGTTGTTGTTGAAAAGCCTATTGGTTATTGCGGTGATTCTGCTGAAGCAATTAATGGAAAAATTGCAGAATTTTTTAATGAAGAGCAAATTTTCCGTATTGACCATTACTTAGGTAAAGAAACAGTACAAAACTTGATGGCGCTACGTTTTTCAAACTCATTGTTTGAAAATATGTGGGATGCTAAATCTATTGATAACATCCAAATTAGCTTATCAGAAACTGTTGGTCTTGAAAGCCGTGCTGGTTTTTACGATAAAGCCGGTGCACTTCGTGACATGGTTCAAAACCATTTATTACAACTACTTTGTTTAGTTGCAATGGAGTCGCCTAATAAGCTTAACGCTAACAGCATTCGTAACGAAAAACTAAAAGTATTAGAAGCACTTCGCCCGCTTGTAGATGGCGATGTTGATGAAAATATTGTTCGTGGTCAATACGTACCAGGTGACTTAAACGGTAAAATTGTACCGGGTTACTTAGAAGAGCTAAATGAAGGTTCTAGTAAAACAGAAACGTTTGTAGCTATTCGCGCGCATATTGATAACTGGCGCTGGGCGGGTGTTCCATTTTACCTTCGTACGGGTAAACGTATGGCTAAGCGCTGTGCAGAAATTGTGGTTGAATACAAAAAAGTATCCCACAATATCTACGAAGATAACGTGGGTAATATCGAGCCAAATCGTCTTGTTATTCGTTTGCAACCAGAGGAAACAATTCAACTAACGCTTATGTCTAAGCGTCTTGATAACCTTCAAATGCAACTTGAACCAGTAACAATGAATATTGAGCTTTCACAAGCTTACAGCAATGGCTTCCATTCAGATGCGTACAAGCGTTTAATGCTTGATGCCGCTGCAAATAACCCATCATTATTTATTCACCGTGATGAAGTTCGTCAAGCGTGGAAATGGATTGATCCAATCATTGACCGTTGGCAAGACAAAGGCAAGCCTGCACTTTACCGTGCTGGTAGCTGGGGTCCTGAGGATGCTGATGAACTATTGGCAGAAAAAAGCCACGTGTGGTTTAACACAGGCGATAAGGTATAAGCATGGCAACACTAGTTGAAAAGTTTTTTGACGATAAAGATGCGTTAACAGCTGAGCTTTCTGCAACGCTTGAGCAATCATTACGTGATGGCATTAAAAACGATGGCCGTGCTGTATTAATGGTGTCGGGCGGCTCGTCTCCTGCGCCCGCTTATAAGCATTTATCAACGCTTGATTTAGATTGGCAACATGTTGATGTTGCTATGGTTGATGAACGCTGGGTAGACCCAAGCCATGAAAAAAGTAACGAAGCATTTATTAAAAGCACGTTATTACAAAATTTTGGCAGTGCTGCAAACTTTATAACCATGAAAAACGATGCTGCAACCGCGCAGCAAGGCAGTGAAGTGTGTGAAGCCGCTTACAGTGCTTTAAAAGCGCCATACGATGTAACTATTCTAGGCATGGGCCCAGATGGTCACACAGCGTCGTTGTTCCCAAATGCAGAAGGTTTAGAGCACGGTTTAACAACTGAGCAAACAGTATGTGCAATTAATGCGATACAAAGTGATGTGACGGGTAGTATTACTGAACGCATGACACTTACGTTAAATGCCATTGCGCAATCTAAAGTGGTTAAGCTTTTAATTAGCGGTGAAGAAAAACTCGCTGTTTATAAGCAAGCAAAAGCGGGAGGCGATGTTAATGACATGCCACTTCGCGCTGTGCTTAATCACCCAATTATAAATATTGAAGTATATTGGGCGCCTTAATTTAGGTGCTAATTTAACTTTTAAAGGCCGCTTATATAAGCAGCCTTTTTTATTTGCTCAAATTTAAGCCTAAACACTGCAAAAAAACAGTCCTGAACTGTTAACCAATGTTAATGAATAACTTTGGTTTGTATTAAAATCAACCATGAAGTGTGTTGTTTTTGAACAAAATTTATGAGTTTGAGCTGTATGTTTTTTAGCAACGTTCAGATTTAGTTATATTTTATTTTTTCATGGTCGTTGTCATAAAAGTTTCCCTTCCTTTTTTAGCTCAAAAGCATTAGCCTAAAGGTATTAACAATGAAACATATAAATTAAAATAAACGGAGCAGTAACATGGCGGAGCAACAAGTACAGCCTTTACACAACGAAAAACATGCCAACACTAAAATTCAAAACGGCATCAATGTAGAATTCATGAAAACTCAACATTTAGTGCCAGTAGTTGCACATGAGTTTGCACGCGTAGCAAACGAGTTTCCAATGTCATTCGTTAAAAACAACGAAAGCGGCACTTTTCAAGCTGTTGCTATGTTTGGCTTAGAGCCAGGCGAAAACCTTTTTGTAGAAGATGGTAAATGGACTGCAGCATTTGCACCTATGGCATCTACTCGTTACCCACTGGGCTTAGTTAAACACCCAGATCAAGATCAATACGGTATCGTAATTGACGAAGCAAGTGCGCTTGTTGGTGAAGACGAAGGTAATGCATTATTTGAAAACGGCGAAGAAACAGATTACCTAAAACGTCGTAAAGAAGCGCTTGTATCTTTTATTGAGTTTTCTCAAGTAACTGAAGCGTTCACTAAATTCCTTGCTGATAAAGAGCTACTAATTGCGCAAACGCTTACAGTAGATATTAAAGGCGAGAAAAAAGACATCAACGGTATTTACCTTATCGATGAGAAAAAGCTAAACGAGTTAAGCGATGCTGATTTCTTAGAGCTTCGTAAACGTGGTTACTTAGCACCAATTTATTCTTTCTTAACGTCTACTCATCAAGTAGCACGTTTAGCGCGTTTAAAAGCTAAACAAGCTTAATTATACCAATTGCATTAAATTAGTGATCTATTATAGCGATAAGAAAATGGCTCAATAACAAGGCTAAAATTATGATACATAGTTGTTCTATATAAATAATTTTCAACGTAGTTAGTGAGCTATTTAATACGCTAGAATGACCATGTTTTTAATAAAATTGGTATTACAAACACGTAAAATTTTAAAAAGCGCCTTAAGGCGCTTTTTTTATGCCATTAAACTCACTTTAGTTGAAATTAAGCCCGCAACCATTCACATTAGTTTATAACTTTCCCATAAAAGAACTCATTATGAAAACACCCTTATTAGCAATTTTTGCGAGCAGCCTTTTTGCTTTAAGTAATAGCGTATTCGCTGCAGAGACTCCTTTTGCCATTGCGATTCATGGTGGGGCAGGGACAATAGAAAAAGCACGATTTACACCCGCCCAAGAAAAGCAGTACCGCGCTAAATTAACAGAGGCTGTAGAGACAGGTTATAAAGTATTGCACCAAGGCGGTGAAAGTTTAGATGCGGTAACTGCGGCAATTACAGTATTAGAGCAATCGCCTTATTTTAATGCAGGGCGTGGAGCGGTATACACTTACGATGGCGGGCATGAGCTTGATGCATCCATAATGGATGGTCGAAACCGTGAAGCAGGCGCCGTTGCGGGTGTAAAGCATATTGAGAGCCCGATTAAATTAGCGCGTTTGGTCATGGATAACTCTGTACACGTAATGCTTAGTGGGCAAGGCGCTGAGGAGTTTGCTAAAGAGCAAGGTGTTGAACTTGTCGAAAATAACTTATTTGATACCGAGCCTCGTTACAAAGCGCTTTTAAAAGCAAAACAAAAATTAGATAAAGCCAAAGCAACCAGTAAAGAGTATCAAGCCGCGCACAAAGCATTGCCTAACTCTTACAAAATGGGCACGGTTGGCGCAGTGGCGCTTGATAAAAACGGTAATTTAGCGGCAGGTACATCCACAGGTGGTATGACGGCAAAACGTTATGGCCGTGTAGGTGACGCGCCGGTAATTGGTGCTGGGACATTTGCTGAAAACGAATCGTGCGCAGTATCGGCAACAGGGCACGGTGAATATTTTATTCGCTATAACGTAGCGAGCGATATATGTGCGCGTGTTAAGTATCAAGGTAAAACCATAGCTGAAGCTGGAGATGAAGTTATAAACGGTGTGCTTAAGCCAATTGGTGGCACTGGTGGCGTTATTATTATTGATACTAAGGGGAATATTAGCTTGCCGTTTAATACCTCTGGCATGTATCGGGCAAGTAAATCGAATATGCAAGCGACCTACGTGGGCATTTTTAACGACGAATAAGCCAAAGTAATTTAATTAGCCTCAACTCTGGTTAAGAGATTTACTAACATATTGAACCACAATGATATTTGAATTCATTTATTGCTAGCCAGTTATTTTCAGCGCAGTTAGCGCTGAAAATAACCGCTTGAGATAGATTTATTATTCGCAGTTTGGGTGAATCGCAGCGTTTATATAACAAACAACCCCGTGTTATGCATTTTGTAGGATTAACCCCGGCCGTTTAATTTGATACAATTATGGCTCTTTAACTAATTTTGTAAGGTATGCGGGTGGTAAACCTAGGTCAGTTGTTTGGCGAGCTAAAAACGTGCTTGAAAAAAGATCAATTCATTTTCAAAAAACGCTTACATGGCGTAAAAAAAATAACAGATGAAAACAAGCATGCCAACGCGCTTGAAAAAATAGCGGCTGATATAACCCGTAGCCAAGAATTACGCGATAAACGCTTAGCGGGCCTTCCTAAAGTGACTTACCCTGAGCAATTGCCAGTAAGTCAAAAAAAGGAAACAATTAAAGACGCCATTGCAAATAACCAAGTGGTTATTATTGCCGGTGAGACGGGCTCAGGTAAAACAACTCAAATACCTAAAATGTGTTTAGAGCTTGGCCGTGGTGTTGATGGCTTAATAGGCCATACTCAACCACGCCGATTAGCAGCGCGAACGGTGGCTAACCGTATTGCTGAAGAGATGAAGTGCGAACTTGGTCAGCAAGTCGGTTTTAAAATTCGTTTTAGCGATCAGGTTTCTAATAATACGTACGTTAAACTAATGACTGACGGTATTTTACTGGCAGAAATTCAGCAAGATCGATTTTTAAACCAATACGACACCATAATTATAGATGAAGCGCACGAGCGTAGTTTAAACATCGACTTTATTTTGGGTTACTTAAAAAACCTACTTCCAAAACGTCCCGATTTAAAAATAATAATTACGTCTGCAACCATCGATCCTGAGCGCTTTTCAAAGCATTTTGATGATGCGCCCATTATAGAAGTATCGGGCCGTACTTTCCCTGTTGATGTGCGTTACAACCCAACGGCCGATATTAATAAAGAAGATATGGAAGCCGAGGGCGATCAGCTACAAGGTATTTTTGATGCTGTTGACGAGCTGTGCGCGGAAGGTCCTGGCGACATACTGATATTTTTAAACGGTGAGCGTGAAATACGCGATACCGCTGATGCACTTAGCAAGCGTAATTTAAAACACACTGATGTATTACCACTTTACTCGCGCTTATCTAACGCAGAGCAAAACCGTATATTTGCGCCACATTCTCGTCGTCATATTATTTTATCGACCAACGTAGCCGAAACGTCACTAACCGTGCCGGGTATTCGTTATGTAATAGACCCAGGTACTGCGCGTATAAGCCGCTACAGTTATCGTACAAAAGTACAGCGTTTGCCAATAGAACCTATATCGCAAGCAAGTGCTAATCAGCGTATGGGTCGTTGTGGACGTGTTGAAGCGGGTATTTGTATTCGCTTGTACTCTGAGGATGATTTTTTATCGCGCCCAGAGTTTACCGACCCTGAAATACTGCGTACTAATCTTGCCTCAGTTATTTTGCAAATGTTGGCACTCGGGCTTGGTGATATGGCGCAATTTCCGTTTGTGCAAGCGCCAGATAGCCGTAATATAAGTGATGGTTTATCGTTATTAGAAGAACTACAAGCAGTAAAACCAGACAAACGTGATAGTAAAACGAGTTTAACCGCTTCAGGTAGAGAACTCAGCCGATTACCGGTAGACCCTCGTTTAGCTAAAATGGTGCTCACAGCTCACAAACTTGGCGCATTGCGTGAAGTGATTGTTATTGTGGCGGCGTTGTCGATTCAAGATCCACGCGAACGCCCGCAAGAAAAACGTGCTGCAGCCAATGAAAAACACGGTCGCTTTGACGACCCAGATTCAGACTTTATCGCTTTTTTGAACTTATGGAATTACTTAGAAGAACAGCAAAGCGAGCTGACTAACGGCCAGTTTAGAAAGCTGTGTCAAAAAGATTTCCTAGCCTATATGCGCCTGCGTGAGTGGCAAGATATTGTTTATCAAATAAGTACTGTGTGTAACGAAATGGGCATGAAAGCAACCAGCCAAGCGGCTGATGGCGAACTCGTTCACAAAGCGTTATTAAGCGGAATGCTGAGCCATATTGGCTTTAAAGATGAGAAGCAAATATACAAAGGTGCACGTAATAGTCAGTTTCATATTTTTCCGGGTTCAGGTTTATTTAAAAAGAGCCCTAAATGGATCATGTCAGCGGAGCTGGTAGAAACCAGTAAATTATATGCCCGCACAAATGCAAAAATAGACATTAACTGGGTAGAACCATTAGCACAGCATTTAGTAAAACGTAGCTACACAGAGCCACACTGGGAGAAAAAACCAGGTGCGGTAATCGCGTTTGAGCAGCAAACTTTGTACGGCCTACTCGTTGTAAATAAACGCCGCTGTGTTTATAGCAATATTGACCCTAAAGTGAGTCGAGAGCTTTTTGTGCGCACCGCATTAGTTGAGCAAGAGCTGGGTTTAAATGAGAGCTTTTTAGCGTTTAACCGTGAGCTAATAGAAGATATTCAAGTTCTGGAAAATAAGTCGCGTCGCCGTGATATTTTAGTTGATGAGCAAACGTTATTTGAGTTTTACGATAAAAAAATACCCAAAGAAATTAATAACCGCGCTGCATTTTTAAAATGGTATAAAACACAAAAACAACAAAATAAACATTACTTACACATGACCCGTGAAGAATTAATGCAGCACGGCGCAAGTAATATCACTGAGTTTGATTACCCGGACACATGGCAGCAAGACAATATTATATTGCCGCTTGCTTATCATTTTGACCCAGGACAAGCGGTTGATGGTGTTGCGGTACAAATACCGGTAGCGCTGTTGAATCAAGTACAAGAGAGTGGTTTTGACTGGCACATACCTGCATTTAGACATGAGCTAATAAGTGGGCTTATAAAGTCATTGCCTAAATCGCTTCGCCGTAATTTTGTGCCAGCACCAAATTACGCAGATGCAGTACTTGCAGCTATTGAGCCAATGCAAGGTAGCTTAATTGATGCTTTAGCTACGCGTTTATTAAGAATGACAGGTGTGAGAGTTGATATGGAGGCGTGGGATTTAACCGCGCTTGCACCGCATTTACGATTGCAGTTTGAAGTACGTGATGAACACGATAAGTTACTTGCTCGTGGACTTGATTTAGCCAAACTTAAAGCAGAGCTGCAAGGTGAAGTAACCGAAACACTGTCTAAAGTAGCCGATAAAGGCATTGAAAAATCAGACCTAACACAATGGGATTTTGGTGAGCTGCCAGCGTCATATGTTAAAAAACAAGGTCAATACGAAATAAAAGCATACCCTGCGCTGGTGGATAAAAAATCAGCCGCTGCAGTGGAGCTTTTTGATAGTGAAGCAAAAGCGCAGCAAGCGCATCAACAAGGTTTGCGCCGTTTAGTATTGTTAAATGTGCCGTCGCCAATTAAGTACTTACAACAAAACTTACCGAATAAGGCAAAGCTGGGTTTGTACTTTAACCCATTTGGTAAAATAGCTGATTTAATTGATGACTGTATCGCCGCAGGTGTTGATAGCTTATTAGTGAAACACGGCGATATACGCGATGAAAAAGCATTTGAAACGGTAAAAGAGCAAATACGAGGTGAGCTCGGTGATGCCGTTGTGTCGATTGCAACGCAAGTTGAGCAAGTATTAAGTATTGCGCACGCACTGCATAAAAAAATGAAAGGGCGCGTTGATTTAACCATGATAACCGCGCATGGCGATATAAAATCACAGCTTGAGTCACTTATATTTAAAGGTTTTGTGAGCGCGCATGGCGCAGATAAAATAACGGATTTAATTCGTTATTTAAAAGCGATTCAAAAACGTTTAGAAAAGCTGCCTGTGGATCCAAATCGTGATAGGTTATGCGTACTAGAGCTGGATAAAGTTGCTCAAGAGTACAAAAAAGTAGTTAATAAAACGCCTAAAGGCTTGCCTATTCCACAAAAAGTAACCGCTATTTTTTGGATGCAACAAGAGCTTAGAGTGTCGCTATTTGCTCAAACGCTTGGAACTCCTTACCCAATTTCGGCTAAGCGAGTACTTAATGCGATAAAAGAGATAGAATAAAACTTGCATTTTCTATTAAGCTTAGTACCTTAATAGGAGGATTTATTTTTGTTTTGAAAAGGAAGTGACATAGTTATGTCCTCATCGATTGAACATAAAACAAAGCGACTTTTAGTGGTAGACGACGAGTATTTTAATTTTGAAATGCTCAAAGCAGCACTCGCGTCGAAATTTGATGTTAGTTATGCAGATTCAGGGCAAAGCTGTCTTGCATCGGCAATTGCGAGTCCGCCAGATATAATTTTGCTTGATGTTTGTATGCCTGGTCTTGATGGTTATGATACATGCCGAATGCTAAAACACACACCTGAAACAAAAAATATTCCTGTTGTTATGGTATCGGGCCTAGAGTCTCCATCTGAAAAACAAGCAGGGTTTGACGCTGGTTGTAACGCATATGTTGTAAAGCCATTTTCAGTGGGTGCTTTGTTGGAAGAAATTAACACGGTTTTTTAGAGGTAACGTATGTTTACTGATGATAAGCGAAATTTTAGACGCATGCAGATCAATACACCTGCAAATTTAACAACGATAGAACCAATAGCGGGTTTAAGTTTTGCCGCAGAGTGCGTGGATTTAAGTGCAACAGGTTTATCAATTCATTTAGATGAATTACTTGAACCTAATACATTACTGACGGTGAACATTGATTCGACTCACCCAAGTATTGCCCCTTTAAAAGCAACGGCAAAAGTAATACGTGCCAGCAAAGAAGATGATGGCACGGTAACAGCAGGGCTTGAAATAATAGAATTTAATTAATTAGCTACTTAGCTATTAATAGACCTTACAGATTAAACCTTTTAGGTAAAAACCTTCAGGGTAGCTGCCAGCAATTGGGTGATCAGCTGCCTGGTTTAATCGCTCCATTATAAGTAGGTCTTTACCTGCATCAAGTGCTGCATCGGCTACTACTTTTTGAAATAAATTTTGTTCCATTAAACCAGAGCATGAGAATGTTAGTAATGTTCCACCTGGTTTTAGTATTTGCATGGCAATCATGTTGATATCTTTGTAACCACGACACGCGCCGGTTAGCTGCGCTTTATTATCAGCAAACTTTGGTGGGTCCATTACGATGGTATCAAACTGTCTACCTTCGTCGCGGTATTGGCGTAGTAACTTAAATACGTCCTGCTTAACAAAACTTACTTTATTTAAATCTAAGTTATTATGTTCAACATTACGTTTTGCTGTATCTAAAGCGGGTTGAGATACATCTACGTTAGTTACATGCTCACATCCACCACGCAGGGCGTACAACGAAAATGTACCTGTATAACTAAAACAGTTAAGTACCGTTTTACCCTTTGAAAAACGCTCAAGTGCGGCGCGGCTATCGCGCTGGTCTAAATAAAAGCCCGTTTTATGTCCATCAATTATATCGACTTCAATTTTAAAACCGTTTTCCTCAATAAGTACCGGCTGCGTTGGTTCGTTACCCCAAAGAGCGCCTTTTATTGGCTCTAAGCCTTCTTTAGTGCGTACTTCTACGTCTGAGCGCTCGTATATGCTAGAGCCTGGGAAAATAGACATCAACGCGCCAACAATCTCGCCTTTATGACGCTCGGCACCCGCGCTTAATAGCTGACAAACTAGTACATTATCAAACTTATCGATTGTAACGCCTGGTAAGTAATCAGACTCAGCTGCACATAATCTAAAGCCTGTTAATCCACCTTCATCTATGACTTGACTGCGTGCTTCTAATGAACGGCGTAAGCGGCGTTCAAAAAAGTTTTGGTCGATGATTTCTTTTTCGTCAAAGCTCCAAACACGTGCGCGAATTTGTGAGTGAGGGCTGTAAGCAGCAGTGGCTAAAAACTTACCTTCGCTATCGTGAATCGTTACTGTGTCGCCTAATCCAGGTTTACCTTTAATTTTTTTGATGGCTTTTGAAAATAACCAAGGGTGTTTTCTTTTTAATGATTTATCGCGACCAGCTTGTAGGTAAACGGCAGATGACATAAGGCTTCTCAGTAGTAATAAATAAGCGCTGTATTTTAGTCAAGCAAGGAGCAACATACAATGAATGTTTTGCAAGGTGGGCATAAAGCACGGTAAAGTACGGATAATTTATCGATTCATTAGCTTTTGGAACCTAATAGTGCCTGACGCCGTTTTAAGCCCCGATTTAAAAATACTTAATTCACAATGTAGAGAGTTTATAGCCTCTTTAGTGCATGCCGATGTAGCTCACGATATTACCCATATAGAACGAGTGGTGCGCGTTGCAATACAGCTATGTAATGCGGAGCAGGCAAACATGTCAGTTGTATTACCTGCAGCGTGGATGCATGACTGTGTGGCGGTGGCTAAAAATCATCCTGATCGTGCAAAAGCCTCTACTATGGCAGCCGATAAGGCATTGGGATTTTTAAAATCTATTAATTATGACGAGTCACTTTTTGATGAGATTCATCATGCAATTGCGGCGCATAGCTTCAGCGCAAATATAAAAATTAAAACAGTTGAAGCGCAAATAGTACAAGATGCTGACAGAATGGATGCATTGGGCGCTATTGGAGTGAGTCGATGCATGAAAGTAGGCGGATCAATTTCTCGGTTATTGTATAACCCAAATGACCCTTTTTGTGTTGAACGCGAGGCTGATGATAAAACATACACGCTTGATCACTTTTTCATAAAGTTATTACATATTGCCGATAGTATGAATACCCCATCTGCTAAAGCAGAAGCGAACAGGCGTACAACGTACATGCATGAATTTTTAGAGCAATTAAAGTCAGAAATAGGTGAGTAACGTGAATAATACAAGCATACCTAAATTATCTGGGATTGATCATTGCCATTTAAATGTTGATAACTTGGTTGATGCCGTTAAGTGGTATGAGCGTGTTTTAGGTTTTAGTGTAGTACCCGAGCTTGCCTTTTGGGATGAGGACGGACGCGGCCCTTTAACACTTGAAGATACTAGTTCAACAACTCGTTTAGCACTTTTTGAAGGTGAGGGGCGTAGTAAAGGGATTGCATTTTTGGCCTCAGGGGATCAATTTATTCAATGGCGTAATCATCTTGAGGGTTTAAACATAAAAGCAGTGCTAGCGGATCATGGTGTAACGTTTTCTATGTACTTTAAAGATGAAAGCGGTAATAGCCATGAAATTACCTCACATGACTATCGTTATATAAAGTCTTACTATCCAAATGTTGAGCTTGGCTCTCACAGCGCTAAAAAGAATTAGCTTTCTTGATTTGCATTTTTTATAGCAATAATATCGTCTAAGTTTTTTACTAATAGTTCGATTAGAGCGGGATCAAAATGAGCTCCTGCTTGCTCTTGCATATGTAAAACTGTTTTCTCTACACTCCATGCCTCTTTATAAGGGCGTTTTGAAGTCAGAGCATCAAAAACGTCAGCAACGGCAACAATTCTACCTTCAATTGATATTTCTTCGCCTTTGATCCCGTTAGGATAGCCTGAACCATCCCATTTTTCGTGGTGTTCAATAGCAAGTTTATGAGCGAGTTGTAATAATGGCGATGAAGAATTTGCTAATATTTGTGCACCAATTATGGCGTGTTTCTTCATATGCTCAAACTCTTCAAAAGTTAACTTTCCTGGCTTGAGTAAGATAGCATCAGGGATACCTATTTTCCCAACATCGTGCATTGGGGCGGCTTGGCGTAAAAGCTCTGCACTTTGCTCATCCATACCTAGCGCTAATGCTAATACTTTGCTGTATTGGCTCATACGCACTATATGTTCGCCAGTGTCAGTATCTTTATATTCAGCAGCACGGCCTAGACGTTGTACTAAATCTACATGTGCTTGTTTTAATTGCTCAGCTTGCACTAGCGATAAGTGAGTTTTAACTCTAGCTCTTACAATAGCAGGGCTTATTGGCTTAGTAATATAATCTACGGCGCCTAACTCAAAACCTTTATATTCATCGCTTTCATCACCAAGTGCAGTTACAAAAATAATGGGGATGTGTGATGTTTTAGGGTTACCTTTAACTATTTGACATACTTCAAAACCATTCATATCTGGCATCATTATGTCGAGCAAAATTAGCTTTGGTAGTTCTTTTTCAAGTAGTGCCAATGCGGCATCACCCGATTTAGCAAACGACATACGATATTGATTACCTAACACTTCGCGCATTACTTTTAGATTTGCAGGCTCATCGTCAACAATTAATACTCGTGGCCTATCTGTTGTAAAATCCATTAATTAATACTCATTGTTCGTTAGTTTTTCAAGTAAGGTTTCTAGTATTACGTGTGCTTTATCAAAATCAAATTCATCAAAGGCCTCGGCTATAGCATCAACATCATCTTGACAGTTAGCAGGTGCGCCGCGTTGCAGTTTTGCTAGTAGCTCATCATTTAATTCTGCATTTTGTGCATCTTGATAAAGCGTCTTACACAGTGACTTAATTTCATCAATTGATAGCGTGTCAGAACTATTATCTTCAGGCTTACTACTTGGCTTATCGCAAGTATTAGATGATAGCAATTGTGAGATGACAAGTAGCTCGTTTTTTATATCGTCTAAAGTACTAATAACTTTAGCGTCACTTTGTTTTTGCTCTAAATCGGTTAATAACTTCATTAATGTTATTAGGCCTAAGTTACCAGCAACACCTTTAAGTGTGTGAATGGTGCTATCGACATCTTTTATGTTTGATAATTTATCACTGAATAATGTTTCGAACCGTTTATTACTGTCACTAATAAATTTAGTAATCTCTGTAAGTTGTTTACACTTAGAACCCCAAAGGGCTAACCCTTTTTCAAAATCTATATGCTGCGCTTTAGGATCGCTTTGCGATATAACCATTTCTTTTGCAATACCAAGACCAAGCACTTGTGCTATTTCTTGGTTTAGCTGATTTATATCGACGGGTTTATTTGCAAAGCCATTCATGCCTGCTTTTTTAGCCGTAAGCTTATCTTGTTGTAATACACTGGCTGTGAGCGCGATAATTGGCGTGTATTTAATTTGTCTTTGATTTTCTATTGCTCTTATTTTTTGTGTTGCCTCTATGCCATCACACAATGGCATATGTATATCCATTAAAATGACATCAAAGTCTTGTTCTTCAAATACTTTAATCGCTTCAAGTCCGTTAGATGCCTTGGTAACTGCATGCTGATCGCGTGACAGGAGTAAAGAAAGTAGTTCTGTATTTTGCTCTATATCGTCAACTACTAACACCCTAAGTGCAGGCAGTTGGGTGTGTAGACCATCAAAATGATCTATTTTAGTTTCGTCACCTAAAGTAAGCGGCAATGAAAAGTAAAAGCAGGTGCCTTTACCTAGTTCACTTACTAAGTTTATTGTTCCGCCCATAAGCTCTACAAGTTGTTTGCTTATGGTAGTACCGAGACCTGTTCCACCAAAGCGGCGAGTAGTAGTACCATCGGCTTGTTCGAAAGGTTGAAACACTGCTTGAATACGATCTTTTGCAATACCAATACCGGTATCTTGCACTTCAAAAAACAGATGCTGATTTTGTGTTATACCAACGGTTACGGTAACAGAGCCTTTTTCGGTAAACTTAATAGCATTACCAATTAAATTAGTAAGCACTTGCCTGAGTCGATCTGGGTCACCGTAATAAGTAGCACTTACTGATTCTTTAATATGGAGTTTAAGTTCTAAATCTTTCTTTTTAGCTTCTAACCAAAAAGTAGAAATAATACTGTCTATTACTGGCTTTAAACTAAAGTGTATTGGCTCAATAGTGAGCTTACCGCGCTCTAGTTTTGCAGAATCGAGTATCTCATTTAACAATCTAAGCAATGAACGCGCTGCATTATTTACGGTCACTAAATGTTTTTGTTGTTCTTGATCAAGTGGGGTATCCATTAATAAGTCGCTGAAACCTATTATAGAATTCATTGGGGTGCGTATTTCATGGCTCATATTAGCCATAAAAGATTGCTTTGCATAAGCAGCTTCTTCAGCTTTAAATTTAGCTTGCTCTAGTTTTTCTTCATATTCTTTGCGTTCTGTAATATCAACTAAAACACCATCAATCCACTTTGCTTGGCCTTGGGTATCAAAGTCGATGCTGCCTTTATCTAAAAGCCATAAGATTTTACCGCTTCTGTGGCGAATTCTGTATTCGATTGAATACTGACGTTTTTCTTCTACGGCTTTTGTGACGGCATCTACAATAGGTTGCTGGTCTGATTTTAAAACTAGATCGTTAAATTCAATGCAATGTTCAGTAAATTCATTAGGGTTATAACCCGTTAACTCGTTGATGCTCGGGCTGATAAAAAGCATGGTCCAGTTATCATCAAATTTACACCTAAAAGCCACACCTGGCATGTTATCCATTAAAGAGCGGTATTTTTGTTCTTTTTCCTCTAGGCTTTTTTGTAAAGCTCGTTGCTCTGATAAGTCTGTTATGAAGCCTACGTATAGAGGATTTTGCCCTGGCTGATTAACTTCTCCAATCCCCAAACGAATCGGGAATAAGTGGCCATTTTTATGCTTTGCAAAAATTTCACGGTTAACACCGATTACTTTACCTAAATCAATATTTTTAGCTTTAGAAAGGTAGCTATCGTGATGCATCGCGATAGCATCATCCATTAGCTTTTTAATATTATGATTTTGTACTTCATTTTCGTGCCAGCCAAAAATTTTACTGGCTGATTCGTTAAAACTTAAAATAATGCCTGTATGATCAATCGTTACAATTCCATCAATGGCTGTGCCTAAAATTGCGTTTAAGCGAGACTCGTCTGCTGACTTTTCTTCGAGCAGCATACGGTATCGAACCATGCCATTAAGTACCGCTACTACGCTTGTAATGGCAATCGTTGCAGTTGCAACCGCGATGGCTACAAAAGTGAGCCCAGCAGAAGCATTTGCGTCGTCATATAAAAGAGGAGATGTTGCAACAAAGCGTGTAGATGCCATGCCCATATAATGCATAGCAGCAACAGCAAAGCCTAATATTATAGCGCTGATGGCCCTATTTTGTAGGTATGATAGTTTTGGAAAAAATTTTTCAAGATTAAAGCGGCTATATAACGCTATAAACGAAAGAGCGACGGCAACTAAAATTGAAAGGCCAAAGGTCAGTGGGTCATAGCGCAACATTGGGGAAAGCTCCATTGCAGCCATACCGCTGTAATGCATTGTACCAATACCAGCCCCTAGCAAGATGGAGCAAATGCTGAGCACTCTAAAGTTTCCATCACTATTTACAAGTATTGATACCGCATACTGACATGCTAATAAAGCAGGAAGAAAAGAGAGTAGTGTGATTGTTGGATCGTAGCTTATATTAGTACATAGCGAAAAAGCTAACATACCTATAAAGTGCATACTCCAAATACCAGAAGAAAATACAGTTGCTGCGGTTATATTTGCTAAACGTTGATAACGAGGGAATCTAGTCTCTTTTGCTAAATCAATGAGCTTAGTAGTAAAAAAAGCAGCAAAAATGGCTATTAATACAGACATTGAGACTAGAAGAGGGTCGTATACCCCATTAAGTATTAGGCTTGGATCTTGGTCTGTAATGAAGAAAGCTGATAGCATAACGGCTCGAAATATAATCTTTATTTTACAAGTTTAATCTAATTTACTAATAAATGAACCGTTATTTCTAATCGCGCTATAAAGTGACGAATTTTAAGCAAATTTATTTATTGTTTTGTTATTGAAGTAAATAAAGTGATTTAACTTTCAATTCAAAGAAAACAGACGGCTCAATCTATAGCTTATTATAATAAAGCGGATTAGGAGTTAAGTGCGACTTTATGCTTAAGAGTTTAAAATTGATGGTAATATGGATTATATAAACGGATGCAATATTTAGAGTTTAGGTCGTGTTTGAATATCAATTGAAAAAGAGTACTAGACGCAAAACAGTCGCAATAAAAGTGCATAGTCAGAAGGTAACTGTGTATGCGCCACATTTTGTCGCAAAAAAACACATTGATACTTGGTTATTTGACAAACAAGAGTGGGTTGCAGAACAATTAAAAAAACAATCGTCAATTGATGACACTAAGCAGTACCCCTTTGAATCTAAAAAAATCAGGGTTTTTTCAGAAACTATTTGTTTGAAACTGGACTCAGGCCAAGATTCCAAAGTAACCCCGTATGATGACCACTTACTTATCACAATATCTCCTCGAGTTAAAAACACTTATCAAAATTATCGACAGCTATTAGAGACTTATTTAAAAGAGCAGCTTATTGCATACATAGAGATGCGTTTAGCGTATTTCTGTACTCAAATGGGTGAAGAGTTGCCAAATGATTTAAAAATAGGTGTTTATAAACGAAAGTGGGGGAGTTGTAATAGCAAGCGAGAACTCACTTTTAATTTACATCTTATAGGTGCTCCTTACCACGCTATAGATTATGTGATTGTTCATGAGCTTGCCCACTTAAAGTATTTAAATCATAGCAAAGCTTTTTGGCAGCGCGTAGAGGCGTTTTTCCCCGATTACAAAACATCATCTAATTGGTTAAAACAAAATGGTATGAGTTTACAGTGGGTGTTTTGATGTTACTGAATATAGGAATATAGGAATATAGGAATATAGGAATATAGGAATAGTAGAGAAGTGGTGGAGGGAGCTGGATTCGAACCAGCGAAGGCTGAGCCGTCAGATTTACAGTCTGATCCCTTTGGCCGCTCG
>NZ_JBEOOL010000040.1:0-37380 GCF_040309225.1 Pseudoalteromonas sp. GW168-MNA-CIBAN-0100
ACGAGCTCACTGTCTTCCCGATGTGACAAGTGCTAGCTAAACACTCATCAAGAAGAGATACAAGGTTGGGTAGAGCGAAGCGAAACCCAACACTGCATTGCGTCATCCGATCAGCAAAGCCAAGAGAGGCGCAATGCCGTGAAAATAGGGGAAGGTCATTTTATTGGTTTTCATTTAAAAATCAAAATCTGCTCCTAAAAGCTGTTAAGTAGAAGCCATTGATCTCAACTTCATAAGAGATTTTTATTAAACTCCGTTATACTTCCTGCAATTGAATATGCCAAACGAAGTAAATAGGCCGCTAACTGCAATGAGCAAAGAAATTCTTTTCCATACTACTTTTGCGCACGAAACCAGTAAAACATGGGTTGTATTTGTCCATGGAGCAGGTGGTAGTTCGGCAATCTGGTTTCGTCAGCTAAAAGCCTATAAAAAAGAATATAATGTGTTGTTGCTAGATCTTCGTGGTCATGGAAAATCGAATAATTTAGTACAAAACTTTGTTGATAATAATTATTCATTTAATAATGTCTCTAAAGACATTATCGATGTGTTAGATCATAACAATATTACCAGCGCACACTTTGTTGGCATTTCATTGGGCACAATTATAATTCGAAATATTGCTGAAATTGCGCCGCAATATGTTTCTAGCATGGTGCTAGGTGGAGCGGTTACTCGTTTTAATACTCGCAGTAATACATTGGTTTATTTAGGTAATACTTTTAAACACTTCCTGCCTTATATGTGGCTGTATCGCTTATTTGCTTTTATTATGATGCCGAAAAAGCGTCATAAAGAATCTCGACTTTTGTTTGTTCGTGAAGCAAAACGCTTGTGCCAAAAAGAGTTTATAAAATGGTTTAAATTAGCCATGGACGTAAATCCTTTAATGCAATATTTCAAAGAAAAAGACATTGATATACCCATTCTTTACATTATGGGTAAGGAAGATCATATGTTCCTTGGCCCTGTTAAAGAAATGGTAAAGCGCCATAAAAATAGCGTACTGCAAACTATTCACCATTGCGGCCATGTCTGTAATGTGGAACGCCCTGACTTATTCAATCAGCACTCGCTTGCTTTTATCGCCCAGCAAAATCGTTAAGGGTTGTCGCTTTTAAAAAGCTTTCAATTAATGGCAAGTACTTAGTAAATTGGATTAGGTCATTCTTTTTGGCTTTCGCCCTAAACTAAAAGCAAGACCTGATCCTAAAGGAGTTATTCTGAGTGGGGTACGTAGTAATCGAGAAGGTAATAAAAACGCATAGCTTGCTTGCACATCCCTATTGATAAGCAATGTTTACATTAGAGCTTTCTGATGTGAATATAAGATTAGTTTTTTTGAGTTGACCTTTCAATGCTGGAATCGGAGAAGAATACATAAATGGAATTTAAATCACATAAAATAATTATTGATCCAAACGACCCTTTTGAGAATGACAAGCTTGGACGAAAACCTCATGTCGAAAACTTTACTACACTCCTCAAAAACATTAGCTCACCGATTGTTTTATCCGTGAATGCTCCTTGGGGGCAAGGTAAAACTACATTTTTGGAGATGTTAAAAGCTAACCTACAAATAAATGATTGTTCGGCAATTTACTTTAGTGCCTGGGAAACTGATTTCGTTAATGATCCACTGCAAGCATTTCTGGGCGAGGTTAATAAAAAAATAGAGTCTCTTGTTGAGGGAGATAAAGAGAAAAGTAAAGCATGGGTTAATGCAAAGAGTGCAGGTGCACAAATTTTAAAAAAAGGTTTACCCGTGTTAGTAAAGCTTGCTACTGCTGGAATAATTGACGCTGAAAAAATAATTGAAGCTGAAGCAGCCAAATTCACGGAGGGATTATCTAAAGATTTTTTGGATGATTATACAAAGAGTAAAGAGGCTATTACTTCTTTTAAAGAGAATGTATCAAAAGCTTTAAAAAATGAAGATGGAGCTACAAGCCAATTATTTATTATTATTGATGAATTGGATCGGTGCAGACCTACTTATGCAATTGAGTTACTAGAGAGAATAAAACATCTTTTAGATATTGAAGGTCTTGTATTTGTAATTGCAATGGACAAACTTCAACTGTCTCATAGCGTTAAAGGGGTCTATGGTGCAGGGTTTGAAGCAATGGGTTATCTTAGGCGGTTTATTGATATTGAGTATATTTTGCCTGAGAGTGATTTAGACGCATTTATTGAACAGCTTTATAAAATATTTGAGTTTGATATTTTCTTTCAAAAAAGAACTCAATACCAATCATTTAGATACGAAAAAGATCACTTAAAGAATACCTTTAAATTATTGGCGAAAGCTAAAAAACTGTCTTTAAGGGAAGTAGAACAGTTATTTGCGAAAGTAAATTTAGTAGTTAAATCTACAGCGGAAGATGTATATCTTTACCCTGACTTGTTAGCATTCTTGATTGTTGCTAAAGAGTACTATTACGAAAGTTATAGTGGGTATATTAATGGAGGAGATACACCAGAAAAGCTGATTAAAGTTCTTCATACAATAACCCCTAATTTGAAATCAATAGATTCTAGAGCGTGCGCAGTAATTGAAAGCTCTTTAATTGGAGCAAAAAATGATAGATACCACGGTAATATTGGAGAAGCGCTAAAGTACCATGAAGATATAAGTTCTGATGAAAGTGCTAGTACAGAAGAACAGAGCTATTCATATGATGTAGTACAATTAACAAAAAGTTTTGACGGGTTTCGAAATTCGATTGATCTAGAGAGTTTAAAGCAGAGGATAGAAATGCTAGAAAGCTTCAAATTCAATAGTTAATATAAAGTCCTATTGTAGTTAAAGCTATCACTTGTCTTTTTAACAACCGATAGCTAACCACTCAAAAATGCGCTTACTCTTCTATCGCACTTACAATAAAATACGGATTTAAGTATTCATCTTTGGTGTTATAAATAAGCGGGCTGCCATCAAGTTTAGTCACTTTAGCACCGGCTATTTCGGCGATGGCGTGGCCTGCTCCTGTATCCCATTCGCAAGTTGGACCTAAGCGCGGGTAAATATCGGCGCTGCCCTCAGCGACTAAACACAGCTTTAATGAGCTGCCTTTAGACACCATTTCAACCTCATCAAAGCGTTTCACAAACTCGGCTAAATCGGGTGATGGGTGCGAGCGGCTACCTACAACACGAATTAACCCTTTGTTAGGTTTAGTCGTTACTTTAAGCTCAATTCGCTCATCGCCTTTATCTTTAAATGCGCCAATTGCTTCGGCGGCTAAGTACGATACGCCAAGGGCAGGTGCATCTACTACGGCTAAAATAGGAGTGCCGTTTTTAATTAGGGCGATGTTTACGGTAAATTCACCGTTCTTTTTAATAAATTCTTTAGTGCCGTCGATTGGGTCAACTAACCAGTAGCTTTTCCACGTTTGGCGTACATCCCAGCTTATGTCGGCGTTTTCTTCACTGAGTATTGGAATGTCGGGTGTGAGCTGTTGAAGCCCTGCCACAATCAGTTTATGAGCTGCTAAATCGGCGTCGGTTACGGGGCTTTCATCGGCTTTGTACTCAACGTTAAAATCCTTTTCGTAAATTCCCATTATCGCTTGGCCTGCTTTGCGGGCAAGGATGAGGGTTTCTTCTAGCAGTTCGGTTTGATTCATGGGGTTAACCTATATTATGTGCTTTTGTTTTAGATACGTTATCAGTTGTGTAACCGATTGGTCTAGGGTGTTTTTACTTGTATCTAAAATTATTTCTGGATTGTTTGGCACTTCGTAGCTTGAATCGATACCAGTGAAGTGTTTTATCTCCCCTGCGCGGGCTTTTTTGTATAAGCCTTTTGGATCGCGGCTTTCGCATACATCCAGTGGGGTATCGATAAATACTTCAATAAACTCGCCGTCATCTACTAGGCTACGCACCATGTCGCGCTCGGCTCTAAAAGGCGATATAAACGCAGTAAGTACTAACAAGCCAGCGTCGGTCATTAATTTAGCGGTTTCGCCTACGCGGCGTATGTTTTCAATGCGGTCTTCGTCGCTAAAGCCTAGGTCTTTGCATAAACCGTGGCGTACGTTGTCGCCATCGAGCAGGTAAGTGTGCGTACCTTGCTGATTAAGCGCCGCTTCTAGTGCGTTTGCTACGGTGCTTTTGCCAGAGCCCGAAAAACCGGTAAACCATAAAATAGCGGGCTTATGTTTTTTTTGCTCACTACGCTGTGCTTTTGTAGTTGCGTAGTTATGCCAAACTATATTTTCATCCATAGTGAGAGTCTCTTATGCTGTGAGCGCAGGTATTAAAACGGAAATACCAGCGGGATCAAGGTTAATACCGTGATTGAATAAATAATAGAAAGGGGTAAGCCCATCACTATGTAATCTTTTAAGCGATAGTTACCCGCGCTATAAACCATTAGATTAGTTTGATACCCAAATGGCGATATAAAGCTGGCTGATGCGCCAAATGCAACCGCCATAATAAATGGTAGCGGGTCTACATTAAAACCAACCGCGAGCGAGTAAGCAACAGGGAACGACAAGGCAGCTGCTGCGTTATTAGTAATAAGCTCGGTAAATAATACGGTCATTAAAAATATGGCAATAAATGCGCCGTAAGGACCAAAGTCGCCAAGTACCATAAACATGGCGTCGGATATTTGCCCGGCAAGTCCGGTGCCTATCATTAACTTGGCAAGGCCAATGGCGCTACCTACGACCACTAATAACTCGATAGGAAAACGGCGTTTTACTTCGTTAAGTTTTATGGTGCCACTGAGCATTAAGCCAATCAGTAATACTAATAAGCCTTTAACCAGCGGCACTATGCCAATAATGCTTAAACCCAGTACTGCTGCAAAGCACAGTAGCACAATATTTGATTGCTTAGGTGCAAGGTGGGCTTGTAAGTCAAACCCTGAAATATACACAAATTCGCGCTTTAAATTAGGCAAGGTGTAAAAGTTTTTGCCTGGGGCCAGTATTAGCGAGTCGCCAGCTTGTAATTGCACTTGCCCAAGGCCGCCTTGTAAGCGGTCGTGCCCACGACGAATGGCAATAACAGCAGCATGAAATTGCTCTCTAAAGCGGGCTTCTTTTACGGTTTTGCCAATAAATTTTGAAGACTGACTTACGACTACTTCTACTAAGTGTTCTATGTCTTTTTGATGATTTTCGTGTACTACTTTTAGACCGTCGAAACGGGTAAGTAATGGCACCGATTTTATGTCACCTACAAAAAGCAGCACGTCATCTTTTTGAATAATTTGCTGCGGGGTGACTGCGCAAATGCGGCTGCCATCGCGAATAATTTCAGCAAGGAATAAGTCTTTTAAATCACGCAGGCCGTTTTCTTCAACGGTTTGGCCTATTAACTTTGAGTTTGCTTGTACTTTACCTTCTAGGTAAAAAGGCACGACTTCTTGGTCGCTTTTACCGTTGTCGGGTAAGTATTTAAGCATCACTAAAATGGTAATTAGGCCTACGCTTAGCGCGCCTAAACCCACTAAGGTAAAGTCAAAAAAGCCCAGCGGTTCCATGCCCGCATCAACTGCAAAGCCATTAACGATTAAGTTGGTTGATGTACCAATAAGCGTAATGGTGCCTCCCAAAATAGCAGTGTACGACAGCGGTAATAATAGCTTTGAAGGGGAGTGATTAGGATTGTCTTTTATCGCGGTAATAAGCGATGCAACAACGGCGGTATTGTTAGTAAACGACGATAAAAAGGCGGTTGATAACCCCAGTTTTGTTACCGATTTTACTAAACTACCTTTAGATAGCGATTGCGCTAACTTTTGAATTAGGGTGGTTTTTTCTATTGCGGTCGACACTAACACCAATAGTACTAAGGTGATAAGCGACGGGTTAGCATAATTAATCAACATGCTTTCAAGATCGATTAGCCCTGCTAAGTAGCTGGTGCCAATTGCGCTTACAAATAACCACGCTGGATTAATACGGGTGCCAAAAAGGCACCCGACTAAGGTAAGCATAATGCCTGTTAAAACGAGCTGTTCTACCATGCTTTTAAATTCCTAACAGGCTAAAGTTAACTTATAACTTAGAAATATCAAGCGCTTGCCAATGCGGAAAGTGCTTGCGTACTAAGCTGTTAAATTCAACTTCAAATTCGCTAAAGTTACTTTGCTGTGCTTGGCTTTGCAGTACTTGTTCAATCATGCCCGCAGCAACGGTTAGGTTTGATAAGCGATCAATTAGTATAAATGAGCCTGTTTCATGATTGCTGTGGTACTCGTCTGCCAAAATAGTTTCGGTTAGTTCAAGCGTTACAATCGCAATTTCGTTTAACTGCAGTGAGTCGCTAGTGCCGTGCTCAAGCGTGTTTACATCAATCGTGTAATCAATTTTTGTAACAATAGCTGAGGTGTTTTTGCTGCCTAGCTTTAGGTTATAGCTTTTACCTAACACTAATGGCGACTCATGCATCCACACAATTTTAGCTTGCAGCTGGTTAGTAACAACAGCCGTAGAATTTGCAGGTACTATTACGTCGCCTCGGCTAATATCAATTTCGTTATTTAGGGTAACGGTAATTGCTTGGCCTGCTTCGGCGCTGTCTAGGTTGCCATCAAAGGTAACAATTTCTTTAATGCTTGATGTTTTACCCGATGGTAATACTTTTATAGCATCGCCTACGTGTATCTTGCCCGACGTAAGTGTGCCTTGAAAACCACGGAAGTTTAAATTAGGACGCACGACATATTGCACCGGTAGGCGCGCTTCAAAGCCTGTATCTGTTTCGGCTGCTGGCGAATCTTCTAGTAATTCAAGTAGCGGCTTGTCGGTGTAATACGGTGTATGAGCAGATCGCGTTACTACGTTGTCGCCTTTAAGCGCCGACATAGGCACAAACTTAATGTTTGATACGTTAAGTTGTTCAGCAAATTTAAGGTAATCGGCCTTAATTTTTTCATACACGGTTTCGTCAAAATCAACGATATCCATTTTATTAACGGCAACAACAAACTGCTTAATGCCAAGCGAGTCACAAATAAAGCTGTGGCGCTTGGTTTGTACTTGCACGCCGTAACGCGCATCAACCAAAATAATGGCTACATCACTTGTTGATGCACCTGTTACCATGTTGCGCGTGTATTGCTCATGCCCAGGCGTGTCGGCAATAATAAATTTACGCTTAGCCGTTGAAAAGTAACGGTACGCTACGTCAATGGTAATACCTTGCTCGCGCTCAGCTTGTAGGCCATCAACTAATAATGCAAGGTCAAGATCTTCACCTGCATTACCTACTTTTTCGTTATCTTTATGAAGGGCTGCTAGCTGATCTTCATAAATTTGGTGACTGTCGTGCAGTAGGCGGCCAATCAATGTTGATTTACCGTCATCTACGCTGCCACACGTAAGCATACGCAATAAGCTTTTGTCTTGTTGGCGTGCTAGGTAGGCGTCTATGCCTATTTCTTTTACTTCGTTAAATGTATCGTTATTTTGGCTAGACATTAAAAATACCCCTCACGTTTTTTCTTCTCCATTGAGCCTGCTGAATCATGGTCAATAACACGACCTTCACGTTCAGATGACGTAGATAGCAGCATTTCTTCGATGATTTCGGTTAAAGTACTTGCTGTTGACTCAACTGCACCGGTAAGTGGGTAGCAGCCTAATGTACGAAAACGTACAGATTTCATTTGCGGTACTTCACCCTCGTTAAGTGGCATACGCTCATCGTCAACCATAATTAGGGTGCCATCGCGATCAACAACAGGGCGCTCTTTTGCTAGGTAAAGCGGCACCATGTCGATGTTTTCTTGGTAAATGTATTGCCAAATATCAAGCTCAGTCCAGTTAGACAACGGGAAAACACGAATGCTTTCGCCCGGATTAACTTGGCTGTTATAGGTGTTCCAAAGCTCAGGACGTTGGTTTTTAGGGTCCCAGCGATGGTGCTTATCGCGGAACGAGTAAACACGTTCTTTTGCGCGTGACTTTTCTTCGTCGCGGCGTGCGCCACCAAATGCAGCATCAAAACCATATTTGTTAAGTGCTTGCTTTAAGCCTTGGGTTTTCATTATGTCGGTATGTTTACCCGAGCCATGCGTAAACGGGCCTACACCCATTTCAATACCTTCTGGATTTTTGTGTACCAGTAGATCAAAGCCGTATTCTTTAGCTATACGGTCGCGAAACTCAATCATTTCACGAAACTTCCAATTGGTGTCTACGTGTAATAACGGGAACGGAATTTTTGCAGGGTAAAATGCTTTACGCGCTAAGTGCAAAAGTACCGACGAATCTTTACCAATAGAGTAAAGCATTACTGGGTTCTCAAACTCAGCGGCGACTTCGCGCATGATTTTGATACTTTCAGCTTCAAGTTGCTGAAGGTGAGTTAAAGCCATTGTTAGTCGTCCTACTAAAATGATTAAAAGTTACAAATTTAAAATTCGGTTATGTATTTGATACATCTGTTAGCGGCTGTGCAAAGCTGCTTGTTTGCTCGTTTTTCCCAAACCACGCTAGTTGCGAGTGCAGGGCGGCTACTTCACCAATAATGAGTAGCGCAGGCGATATAATGCTGTTGCGTTCAATTAAGTCGGCAAGTTCGCCTAATTGGCCTGTTACTACACGCTGATTTTTACGTGTACCGTTTTCGATAATAGCGACAGGGGTGTCGGCCTTACGGCCATGTTTTAAAAGCTCGCTTTGTATGTGCGGAGATTTAATTACGCCCATGTAAATAGCAAGCGTTTGATTTGCTTTTGCTAGCGATTGCCAATCAAGTTCTTGACCGTCTTTTTTACAATGGCCAGTTACAAATTGAATGGCTTGTGCGTGGTCACGATGCGTAAGCGGAATACCCGCATAAGCACTACAACCTGCAGCGGCTGTAATACCCGGTACAATTTGATAATTTACGTTGTTAGCAGCCAGTACTTGTACTTCTTCGCCACCACGGCCATAAATAAACGGATCGCCACCTTTAATGCGGCACACTTTTTTGCCTTGTTTAGCAAGGTCGACCAGCATTTGGTTGGTGTCGTCTTGAACAACACTATGATCGCCTAAACGTTTGCCTACACAAATAAGGTCAGCATCGCGGCGCACTAATTCCATAATTTCGTCAGACACTAAAAAGTCGTATACAACCACATCGGCTTGTTGCATAAGTTGCAGTGCTTTAAGTGTTAAAAGCTCTGGATCGCCAGGGCCTGCACCTACTACATATACTTCGCCTTCAGGTTCTGCTTTAGCATCTAGCATTTGCTCTAGTTGCTGCTGTGCGGCTTGTGTATCACCGGTTTGCACTTTACTCACGACAGATGAGTCGAACACGCCTTCCCAAAATTGGCGGCGGTCTGAAAAATGTTTAAAGCGTTTTTTTACTTTGTCTCTAAAGCCACCGACAAGTGTTGCAAGTGGGCCAATATGATGCGGAATAAGGGTTTCGAGCTTTTCGCGTAAGCGACGTGCAAGTACCGGCGCTGTGCCTGCACTTGATATAGCAATGGTGATTGGGTCGCGGTCAACAATGGATGGGAATATAAATGTACATTTAGGTTGGTCATCAACCACGTTTACAAATACATTGCGGGCATTGGCAAGTTCAAATACGTTGTTGTTTACTTCATCGCGGTCAGTTGCCGCAATAACAAGCATTTTGCCATCGAGATGCGACTCATCAAAATAAGCATCAATAAGCGTTACTTCATTATTATGTGCATGCTCTTTTAGTTCGTCGCAAAACCAAGGCGCTACTAAAGTAACGCTCGCTCTCGCTTTTAAAAACGCGCGACATTTGCGTAATGCGACCTCTCCACCGCCAACAACCAGTACTGGTTTGTTGTCGAGTTTGGTAAAGATAGGTAAATACTGCACGTTAATAAGACCCCTAAACAAATTCAAATATAAGAAAACGCTTTATTCTGATAAGCAGAATATAGCGGCTATCAATAAGTAAAAAATAATTAAAACCAAGTTGATATAACCAAAAGTTATAATAGGTGGGCTTTTTAGGCCTAAGAGTTAGTTAACAAGGGATTGCGCCGAGTTACAAGTAAAATAAACAGCTTATAGTGTTTGGTTATGAGCTATAGCGAGTTTGGTTTAATTTGTTAATATGGAGGCATATCAAATTTTGTACTTATACCAATTGCATTAAATTAGTGATCTATTATAGCGACGAGAAAATAGCTCAATAACAAGGCTAAAATTATGATACATAGTTGTTCTATATAAATAATTTTTAACGTAGTTAGTGAGTTATTTAATACGCTAAAATGATTATGTTTTTAATAAAATTGGTATTACATAAGCAACGGAGCTCTAATGACACAACACCAAAAAGATGCCGCATTAGCAGTCGCACTGATGGATTTAACAAGCTTAAACACTAGCGATACCACCAAAAGCATTCAAGCGCTTGTTGATAGTATAAACCCGACGCTGGGCACGCCTGCCGCTGTATGTGTTTATAGCGACTTTGTTGATGATGCAAAAATAGCACTCGCAGCGCGTGAGCTTAACCACGTAAAAGTAGCAACGGTCACTAACTTTCCAACGGGTGATGCGCCACTGAGTGATGTAATTAACGAAACACTTATTGCTATAGAGCGCGGCGCTGACGAAATTGATTTGGTTATTCCTTATAAAAAGTTAATAGCGGGCGATGTTCAAACAGTAATTAGCTATGTAAGCGAAAGTAAAAAAGCATGTGGGTCGCGCGCGCAACTAAAAGTAATAATAGAAAGCGGTGAGCTAAAAACCGAAGCGCTAATAACGCAGGCTACTCAATTGGCAATTGAAGGTGGTGCCGATTTTGTAAAAACCAGTACGGGTAAAGTGGCCATTAATGCAACCCTTGAATCAACAAAAATTATGCTAACAGCCATTAAAAACTCGGATAAACGTGTGGGCTTTAAAGCTGCCGGTGGTGTTAAAACTGTTGCCGATGCCAGTGATTATTTAACGCTTACGCGCGCAATAATGGGGGATGATTATTTACAAGCAAATACATTTAGGTTTGGTGCTTCAAGTTTGCTGAATGATGTTTACAAGGTGTTGAATGAAACGCAGCAGTGATGAGGAAAAACGTCAGTTAGAGCATGATGCTGCTAAATTGTTTTTACGTTGCTATGAGCAGCAGTTGGGTGTTCATATGCGCAACATTTGGCATAATGAGCCTAATAAACCTGACGTTAGTTGTTATCAAGAGAGTGAACAGCTTGATATAGAAATTGCTCATTTATATGCCAGCGAAACAGAAGCGATGGCTGTTTTAGGACGATCGTTGTCAATGCAAATGCAACGAGATTTGGCAGATATGGCACAAAAGCCAAGTGAACACAGATTGCGGGCTGCATTAGAGCGGTTGCTGAAACAAAAAGCGAAAAAACGTTATTATTCAGAGCGTACTTGGCTTGTTATTCGTAACGCCAGTACTATTTGGCACAAAGCTGACTTTGAAGCTGTGATCAATGACCTTAACTTTCCAAGAACCTATCAATTTGAGCAAATTTGGTTAGTGTGTGATTTTTATCGTGGTGAGTTATTACGTATAGATTGAAAAACGGCTCTAAGTAACAGCCGTTTTTCATTTTAAACTTAAAGCTAATATTTATTAATTAAACTTGAACATGTTGCCTATACTTTCGAGGCTTGATTTGTTCGTTTTAGCAATACAACCACTATCATCAAGTGACTTTTTAGTTGTTTCATCAGCTAAACCCGTTACCTTTAGTTTTTTGTCTTGCTGGTACTCACGAAGTGCGATAACTGTTTTACGATCGTACTCAACATCCTGTGTTTCAAATTCTTCGTAATCAGGCTGGTTTCTTAGGTAACCCAAACATACCAAGCTTAGGCGCGACATTGCTAAATCCATCTTTTCATAATGTGGCATTCTATGAGTGGGTACATCAACTGTTACAGCGCTCTTGCTGGCTGTTTTTGCTTGTACAGCTGCCGGTGGCGGCGCAGTGTAACCCGATGCTAAAGTGTTATTACTGTTATAGCGATAGTAAGTATCTGGAATTTTAGTTTCTAAAAACTCAACCGCTTTAATAATAACTTCACGAAGGGCTTTTTCTTTAGGGGTATCAGACCATCCACTAATATTACCGCCAACAAGTGCGCCACCAAAGTTGGTTGCGGCTCCAGTAAAGTCAAAATCTTTACTGCCACCTTCAACACTTGTTGCAGCTAAAATGCGTGATGTGCGTGTATCTATTAGACGAAGATCAATCGCCATATGAGAGCCTGAGAAACCAGCGGATACAGAGCTAAATACATCACCCATAAAGCCGCCACTGCCAACACTTGCACCAGAGCTATCGTCATCAAATTCAGTTACCGCTGCAATAACGACTATTTCAGCGCCTTCAATCTCACCATAAGCGGCACCCGATGATGCACTAACGCGACCTGAGGCTGCTAGGTCTTGTTCTGATAAAACAGCATCAAGCGCTTGGCGCTCTAAAACAATAAAGCGATTTGTTGATACGATTGCCGTAGTTAATTGATCAGCCATACCGTCGCCTATTTCTTTACGCCACCATTTTGAGTTGTTTGATTTGTCGGTAAAGCGTGCAACAGCAATACGAGCTTTAGGCCCATTGTATTGTTCTTGGGCGACAGTGTTTATGTCTGGTGAATTTTGACCTGACGTAACATTTGTGGAGGTGCTTTGACAAGCGCTCAGAGTGGTAGTTAATAGTGCCGTTAATAATAGTTTTTGTGGTGCTTTTAACATATGACTGTCCTTAATTAATACGCTCAAGGGAAATATGGTGCATTTCCTTTAATATTTAAATTCATGTTAATTTAGTTAAATCAGTAGGTTAATAATAGTACTGGTGCGAAACATTTAGTCACACAGGCGAAATTTATCTGGATTGTTCACGAAACTGTTTTGGGGACATATCATATTTTGCTTTAAAGCACCGGGCAAAGTAGCTTTGTGAATTAAAGCCAACTTGCTGTGCTACTAGACCAATTGCAAGCTCACTATTTTTTAAAAGCTCTTGTGCAAATTCTAAACGAATATTTCGAATGTAATCGCTTGGTGTTAGGTTGTACAAGGCTTTCATTTTTAATTGTAAAGCGCGAGGGCTAAGATAAAGCGCAGCTGCAAATTCTTCCACGCTAAATGCTTCGTCTTGGTAATGCTCTTTTACTGTCGTTTTTACACGCTCGGTAAATACATAATCTTTACTTTGCGCCATTTGTGGGTCGAGCTGGGTTGTTTGTGATAAAGCAGGTAGTTGTTGTTTTAAATGTTGATTAAGTACTTCTCTAATCGTTAATAACCCTTGAACGCGGCTGAGTAACAGCTGCGGCTCAAAAGGTTTACTCAAATAGTCATCAGCAAGTAAGTCTAGGCCCTTTAATTTACTATGCGTATCTGCCTTTGCTGAAAGTAATAACACCGGAATATGGCTAATAGCCGTGTCGCTGCGCAGTGCTTTAATAAACTGATAGCCATCCATAACAGGCATCATTACATCACTTATTACCAAGTCAGGCATTTCGTTTTTACATAAAGCTAAACCTAGCTCTCCGTTAGCTGCACTTATACACGTGAAGCTACTAATAAATAGTGACGTTATTAAATCACGCATTTCATCGTTGTCTTCAATAATAAGAATCTTATTACTTTTTACTACACATAAATTATTGCTTTTAGATACAGCAAGAGCAGTAAGGTTAGAGGTTTCGTCTATTTGATTTATTGGGAGTGAAACAGTAAAACAACTTCCTTTATTTAATTCACTTTTAAGTTCAATAGTTCCTCCATATTGCTCAACTAGCTGCTTCACCAGCGCTAAGCCAATACCGCTACCGCTTTGATTACTCGTATCTATGCGTGTAAATCGTTGAAAAACGGTTTCAAGGTGCTCTTTATCTATACCAACACCAGTATCTGAGACTGTGATGATTAATGTTTGTTTTTGAGTTAATAGCTGAAGTAATACTTTGCCAGTGTTTGGAGTGTATTTTTGGGCGTTACTTAATAAGTTACTGATAATAGAAATTGTATGATTTAGCTCTGATTTAATGTGAATAGTTTTTTGCGTTAAATCTTCAAATTTAAATGTAATATTTTTTTGCTCAAATAAAGGGGTGAAATCTTCAATTAATTGTTCAACTACCGGCTTTATAGCATAGGGTGTGACGTGTTTTACTGCAGTGCTTGGGCGCTGGCTGAGCTGTAAAAGTTGGTTTATTTGATCCAATAGCTTATAGCTATTACGTTGAATCATCGCTAGTTTTTGTTGGGTGTCTGAATCCTTATGGCTTTTTTGTAAACTCTCAAGTGGCGCTAATATTAAGCTCAATGGTGTTTTAAGTTCATGGCTAACATTATCTAATAGTTGGGTTTTTAAGTTGCTAAGTTCTTTCTCTTTTAAGTTTGCTTGCTCTGCAACGTTAGCTCTATACCTTGCTGTTATAATTAACCACATTATAAATAATACGATAATGATGTAAGTGACATAGGCAACATTGTTCTTCCACCAAGGTGGAGTAACTTTAAGCGCAACCATTGTTTTATCATCACTCCATTGACCGTATTGATCTTTAACTTTTACAATAAAGTGATAGCTTCCAGCGGGAAGTTGAGAATAACTAACTTGCCTCTGGTTTTTGTTTGCGTATAAAAACTGCTTATCTAACCCAGCTAACTTGTAAGCATATTGGTATTGAGAAGGAGGCTCTGCACTGTTTAAAGCAGAAAATTTAAAACCGATAACACCATCTTCTTCTTTAAAAAAGAGTCTGTCTGTATAGCTTATAAGCTTAGCCGTTTGGGTCTTGTTTTTTATATATTGCTGCGTCGCGACTGACTGGTTATAAATAAGTAAGTCTGTAATAACGGGTTCTGGGGATTGAGTTGCTAGAGTCAGTTTTAACGGATCAAATTGATTAAAACCATTAATACCACCAAAAAATAGCTCGCCGTCATCTGCTTGAAAAGCGGCGCCTAAAATAAAAGAATGATGCTGTATACCGTTTGCGGGTAAAAAATGCTGCATTTGTTGGGTTTGAGGAGCATAACGGGTTAGGCCTTGGTTGCTGCTTAGCCACAAGTAACCGCTGCTATCTTGTTTAATTGCAAAAATATTATCGTTAAGTAAGCCATCAAACTCTGTAATGTTTATTACTTTGTTTGTTTGGATATTTAACTTATTGAGCCCGCCAAAAGTACCTACCCATAAAGTGTTTTTATCTTGTAAATGCAAGGATGTAACCATGTCGTGCGTTAAACTATTAGGCTTCTTAAGATCGCTTTGGTAATGAGTGAATGTTTCATCATGTAAAGAAAGTTTATTTAACCCTGCGCGGGTTCCTACCCATATAGCGTTGTTGTCGCTGTCATAAGTAATACTAAAAACAGTATTATTTGAGATACTATTTTTATCTGCGGTGTATTTAAAATTTGTAACCTGTAATGTATCGGGATTAAATCGCGTTAAGCCTTCGTTACTGCCCAGCCATAAATTACCACTTAGATCACCTTCGATTGCATAAATACGGTTACTACTGAGTTGATGGCTTTGCACAGTAAAAGCCGAAAAGTTATCATTAATTGGGTTGTAAAGCAGTAAACCACCTCCGTATGTGCCTATCCATACGCGTTTATTGGCATCTTCATAAAGACTAAATATATTGTTATTAGTTAAGCCTATATCTTGATTTTTATCTGTTTTATAGCGTTTAAATCCTGTGTCAGTTTGTTTGTTAAGTCCGTCGCGCGTACCCACCCAAAGTAAGTTTTTACTGTCTTTGAGTATTGCTCTTACAAAGTCATTCGAGATAGAAGCTGGGTTATTGCTTTGATGTTTTTGATGACCAAACTGAGCCTGCCTTTTATCATAGCGATGTAATCCATAGCCGTCTGTACCAATCCAAATAATGCCTTGAGGGTCTTGGTAAAGTGACAATAGGTGATCGTTAGCTAAGCCATGTTTTAAATCTGGAGAGTGAGTAAGTTGATGAAACTCGCTACTTAATAAATTATCTGTAGCTTGGTAATAAAGACCATGACCATAAGTGCTTACCCATAATTTTTTTTCATCATCAAAAAGTATATCTGTGACCCAAACATTTTTGAGTTGCTCAAAGTGATAAAATGCGAGTGTGTTTGAGTCAAAAACACTTAGACCAGTCTTACCTCCTATAATAAATTTGCCGTTTTCTGCTTTTTTTAATTGCCAGAGCTGTTCAGGGCTATTAGGTATATGTTCGAACTGATGTGTTTGTGTATCGAACTTAATCAGCCCGATACTACTTGCTAACCAAAGGTTTTTTTGATCATCAAAAAGCACATCCTTAAAAACAACATTTAAGTGATTCGTGCCCTGATAAGAAAATAATTCGGTAGTACCTGTGTATGTATCTAAACGAGTAAGTTGCCCTTTATCGTGACCAATCCAAATGATTTGTGGCGAATTAGAAGAAATTGATGAAATACGTTCGTTTGTAATAGGAGGGGTTGAATACTGGTTAAAAACACTAAAACTTCCTGTTTCAGTATTTAATAAGTTGAGCCCATTACTTGTTGTAGCAAACCAAATGTGGCCGTTTCCTAAATTCAGGCAGTCTGTAATCCAATTCCCCGAAATACTAGGGTGTGAAGGATTGAATTTATAGTGCTTAAATTCATACCCATCAAATCGGTTTAAGCCACCTTGGGTAGCAAACCAATGAAACCCTTTTTCATCAGTGGTACTGCAGGTGATTGAATTTTGTGATAAACCTTGTTCATTTGTATATGTATCTAAATACAATGGCAGGGCATAAGAACTAATATGAAATAATAATAAAAAGCTAATAATTTTATATCTTATGATTGTTTTTATTGCTTTCACAGACTTCCCATCTAATTGTGAGTCCCTATAATTTTGACAATCATAAACTGCTTTTTAATCAATGTTAAGATTGATTTTTTAATGCAATGCCGAGATTTTCCAATGTGGGTATCTTTTAGGCTTGTGTTAATGGACTGCGTAAGTATAATAGGCATCCACTTTGCAGGGGCGTAGTTCCAATTGGTAGAACAGCGGTCTCCAAAACCGATGGTTGGGAGTTCGAATCTCTCCGCCCCTGCCAGTTTTACTTGTGGTTTGAGTAGTCTGAGATTAAAAACCGGTTTAAATTAAGTCTGTTTTTAAGTTTAGATTTTAATGGATTAACCTTACCGTAGTGTAGGGTTGTTGTGTCTGTAGTTAAGGTAATAATATTATGAGCACGAATGTAGAAACACCATCAAGTGCGATGGAGTCAGTAAAGTGGTTAGTAGCAATCGCGCTACTTGCAGGCGCAGTTGTTGGTAATCATATGTATGCAGATCAGTCTGTATTGCTACGTGCTATCGGCGTTGTTGTTGCAATAGCGGCCGGATTAGCAATTGCCTCGCAAACATTTAAGGGACGTAACTTTCTTGCTTTCGCTAAAGAAGCTCGAATTGAAGTACGCAAAGTTATTTGGCCAACGCGCCAAGAAACTACCCACACGACATTAATTGTAATGGTTGCAACAGTGATTATGGCACTTATCCTTTGGGGATTAGATGGCATTTTATTCCGCGCTGTAGGCTTTTTAACTGGATTGGAGATCTGATCCCATGTCGGATGAGAACGAGAACAAAGAAATTAAGTTACGTTGGTATGTAGTACAAGCCTTTTCTGGTTACGAAAAGCGTGTAGCTCAAACGTTAACTGAACACATTAAAATCGAAGGTCTTGAATCGAGCTTTGGTGAGATACTAGTACCAACTGAAGAAGTTGTTGAGATGCGCGCTGGCCAAAAGCGTAAATCTGAGCGTAAATTCTTCCCAGGTTATGTATTAGTACAAATGGATATGAATGACGCAAGCTGGCACTTAGTGAACAGCACTGAACGTGTAATGGGCTTTATTGGTGGAACGTCTGATCGTCCTGCTCCAATAACTCCTAAAGAAGCAGAACGCATTCTTAATCGCCTTCAAGAAAATGCTGAAGCACCTAAACCTGCTACATTATTTGAACCAGGTGAAGTTGTTCGCGTTACAGACGGACCATTTGCAGATTTCAGTGGTGTAGTTGAAGAAGTTGACTACGAAAAGAGCCGCGTAAAAGTATCTGTACTTATTTTTGGTCGTTCTACGCCAGTTGAGCTTGAATTCGGTCAAGTTGAGCAAGATAAGTAATTGATTAAAAAAGCTTCGCTAATTTTTATTTAAATTTTGGCATGAAGCTTGAAAAAGGCCGCTGATTAACTTATAATCAGCGGCCTTTTTGTATTAAGGTAAAATTTATTTTTACTGTGCAAAAAGTACGAAACCAATTTTTAAACTGGGAAGCCGTTAGAGTACGCGTCCTCGCGCGCACAAGGCTGAGACCCACCAAATGAGGTATTTATAATGGCTAAAAAAGTTGAAGCTCTAATCAAGCTACAAGTTGCCGCTGGTATGGCTAATCCTAGTCCTCCAGTAGGTCCTGCACTAGGTCAACACGGTGTAAACATCATGGAATTCTGTAAAGCGTTTAACGCACGTACAGAGTCTATCGAAAAAGGCGCTCCAGTTCCTGTAGTGATCTCTGTTTACGGTGACCGTTCATTTACGTTCGACATGAAAACGCCACCTGCTGCTTACTTACTTAAGAAAGCTGCTGGTATCAAGTCAGGCTCAGGCCGTCCTAACACTGATAAAGTAGGCACAGTAACTCGTGCTCAACTTGAAGAAATTGTTGAGACAAAACGAACTGACCTTACAGCTGCCGATATGGACGCAGCGGTTCGCACTATCGCAGGTTCTGCGCGTGCGATGGGCTTGAACGTAGAGGACTAAGAAATGGCTAAATTAACTAAACGTATGCGTACTATCCGCGAAAAAGTGGAAGTAACAAAAGATTACGAAATCAATGAAGCAGTTGCTCTTTTAAAAGAGTTAGCGACAGCTAAATTCGTAGAAAGTGTTGACGTTGCCGTTAACCTTGGTATCGATGCTCGTAAATCTGATCAAAACGTTCGTGGTGCTACTGTACTACCTAACGGTACTGGTCGTGACGTTCGTGTTGCTGTATTCACACAAGGCGCTAATGCAGAAGCTGCAAAAGAAGCCGGTGCTGAATTAGTAGGCATGGAAGATCTTGCTGAACTAGTTAAAAAAGGCGAGATGAACTTTGACGTTGTTGTTGCATCACCAGACGCTATGCGTGTTGTTGGTCAACTAGGTCAAATCTTAGGCCCACGTGGTCTAATGCCAAACCCTAAAACTGGTACTGTAACGCCTAACGTTGCAGAAGCAGTTAAAAATGCTAAAGCAGGTCAAGTACGTTACCGTAATGACAAAAATGGCATCATCCATACTACTATTGGTAAGGTTGATTTCACTGCAGAGCAATTACAACAAAACCTTGAGTCTCTAATTGTTGCGCTTAAGAAGGCTAAACCTTCTCAAGCTAAAGGTGTTTACTTGAAGAAAGTAACTATCTCTACAACAATGGGCGCAGGCGTTTCTGTTGACCAAAACACTTTAAGCACAACTGTAGCTTAATCAGTGTTTACATGGCGTGAAATTTGTACTATAATTTCGCGCCATTTTGTTGATTAATTTATTAATTGGCAAAGTAAAGAATTCGGGTTGAAGTCCATAATTTCGTTAAGCCTTCGGGGTTAACGATAAATTGGGCTTCCGTCCAAGACCGTAGGTGGCTTCGGCCTTAATATTCACCTACGTAGACGGTGTAGACCCCAGATAGATTTTTCCTAATCCTTCTGGCTCTCGCCGTAAAAAGCATCTCTACCTTGTTTGGTAGGGAAGAGTAGAACAGGGGAATCCGATAATCGGTATCCCCATTAAACCAGGAGTAACACCCATGGCTTTAAATCTTCAAGGCAAAAAAGCAATAGTTGCTGAAGTCAACGAAGCAGCCAATGGTGCTCTATCTGCAGTTGTTGCAGATTCTCGTGGTGTAACAGTTGGCGCAATCACTGCCCTTCGTAAAGAAGCTCGTGCAAATGGTGTTTGGATGAAAGTTGTCCGTAACACTTTAGCAAAACGTGCTCTTGAAGGAACAGATTTTGAGTGTCTTTCTGATTCATTTGTTGGTCCAAGCTTAATCGCTTTCTCATCAGAGCACCCAGGTGCTGCTGCGCGTATCTTTTCAGATTTCGCGAAAAAGAATGAGAAATTCGAGCTTAAAACGGCCGCTTTTGAAGGAAATGTTGTTGATGCAGCAATGCTTGCTACATTACCTACATACGACGAAGCTGTTGCACGCTTAATGAGTGCTATGAAAGAAGCGTCTGCTGGCAAATTGTGTAAAACAATTGAAGCAGTACGTGTACAGAAAGAAGAGCAAGCTGCTTAATTTTAAGCTGTTTAATCTCACTTTCGGTGTAAAATTTATTTGGACGTGATGTCCGTTAATTATTAGGAAATTTGTAATGTCTGTATCTAAAGACCAAATCCTTGACGCAATTGCTGAAATGTCAGTAATGGACGTTGTTGCTCTTATCGAAGCAATGGAAGAAAAGTTCGGCGTAACTGCTGCAGCTGCAATGGTAGCTGGTCCAGCTGCTGAAGCTGCTGAAGAGAAAACAGAATTTGACGTAATCCTTACTGGCGCTGGCGCTAACAAGGTTTCTGCAATCAAAGCTGTTCGTAGCGCAACTGGCCTTGGCCTTAAAGAAGCGAAAGCTCTTGTTGAAGCTGCTCCTACACCTGTTAAAGAAGGTGTATCTAAAGAAGAAGCTGAAGCACTTGCAAAAGATCTTACTGAAGCTGGTGCTGAAGTTGAGGTTAAGTAATTTAGCTTTTGCTAAGTTCGCTGCCTGAGAAATCAGGCAAGGGCTGGTGATTATTTAATCACCGGCCTTTTTGCGCTATAGAGTGATGCACTCTTTTAGTTCAAATAAAATCTGATTTTTTCTTTACTTTCAACGCTTTATAGTTTGCTAGTGTTAAAGTGAGATCTAATTAGAACAACAGTTAAATGTTGTAAAATCTTGGCATAGCTGCCAGTTAAGTCTGTTCTTACAAGAACAGGTCGGGTCAAAGATCAGCAAGCTGAGGAACCCCATGGCTTACTCTTATTCTGAAAAGAAACGTATCCGTAAGGATTTTGGTAAACGTCCACAAGTTTTGGATATACCTTTTTTACTGTCTACACAGTTAGAATCGTTTAAAAAATTCTTAGTGCCGGACGCTGATGGCGATCATGGTTTGGAAGCTGCCTTCCGTTCTGTGTTCCCTATTAAAAGCTACTCGGGAAATTCTGAGCTTCAATACGTAAGTTACCGTATTGGTGAGCCAGTTTTCGATGTAAAAGAATGTCAAATTCGCGGTGTGACTTATTCTGCTCCACTTCGCGTGAAACTGCGTCTTGTTGTTATGGACAAAGAAGCACCAGGCACAGTTAAAGACATTAAAGAGCAAGAAGTTTACATGGGCGAAATTCCGCTCATGACAGATACCGGTACTTTTGTAATCAATGGTACAGAGCGTGTTATCGTTTCTCAGCTACACCGTAGCCCTGGTGTATTCTTTGATAACGACCGCGGTAAAACCCATTCATCGGGTAAAGTATTATATAACGCACGCGTTATACCTTACCGTGGTTCATGGTTAGACTTCGAATTTGATGCAAAAGATAACTTATATGTACGTATTGACCGTCGTCGTAAATTACCGGCGTCTATCATCCTACGTGCACTAGAGTATTCTAGCGAACAAATCCTAGATATGTTCTTCGATAACACTACGTTTGAAGTAACGAATGGTAAAGTTCTTATGGAACTTGTACCTTCGCGTTTACGTGGTGAAACTGCCGCTTTTGATATCAAGAGCGAAGACGGTGAAGTATTTGTTGAAAGCGGTCGTCGTGTTACGGCTCGCCACATCAAGAGCATCGAAAAGAAAGGCATTAAGCAATTAGAAGTACCACATGAGTACATCATTGGCCGTATTGTAGCTAAAAACTATGTTGATGAGTCAACTGGTGAAGTTATTGCAAATGCAAATGACGAGCTAACTCTAGAGCTAATGGCTGAATTGGTTAAAGCCGGTTACACTAAAATTGATACGTTATATATCAATGAAGTGGACAGCGGTGCTTACATGTCAAATACATTAAACATTGACTCTGCAAGCAGCCGTTTAGAAGCACTAGTAGAAATTTACCGCATGATGCGCCCAGGCGAGCCACCGACGAAAGACGCGGCTGAAGCCTTATTCCAGAACTTGTTCTTCTCTGAAGAACGTTATGACTTATCTACTGTAGGTCGTATGAAGTTCAATAGCCGTGTTGGTTACGATACAGACACAGGCCCTGGTACATTAAGCAAAGAAGACATCGTGTCTGTTATGAAAGTATTAATTGCTATTCGTAACGGTCAAGGCGATGTTGATGATATCGATCACTTAGGCAACCGTCGTATACGTAGTGTTGGCGAAATGGCTGAGAACCAATTCCGTGTTGGTCTAGTACGTGTTGAACGTGCTGTACGTGAGCGTTTAAGCTTAGGTGACCTTGACGCAATAATGCCACAAGATCTTATTAACGCTAAGCCTATTTCGGCAGCTGTTAAAGAGTTCTTCGGCTCGTCTCAGTTATCACAGTTTATGGACCAAAATAACCCACTATCAGAAGTTACGCATAAACGTCGTATCTCTGCATTAGGTCCGGGCGGTCTAACTCGTGAACGCGCAGGCTTTGAAGTACGTGACGTTCACGTAACTCACTATGGTCGCGTATGTCCAATCGAGACTCCTGAGGGTCCAAATATCGGTCTAATTAACTCGTTGTCTACGTACGCACGTACAAATGACTACGGTTTCTTAGAAACACCTTACCGCAAAGTGGTAGACGGTGTTGTAACTGATGAAGTTGATTATTTATCAGCCATTGAAGAAGGTCAGTTTGTTATCGCACAGGCGAACTCAAACTTAACTGAAACCAATGAGTTTGTTGATGAACTTATCCCATGTCGTCACAAAGGTGAATCTACCTTTATGGGTCGCATGGACCAGCAGTATATGGATGTATCACCACAACAGGTGATCTCTGTAGCGGCAGCACTTATCCCGTTCCTAGAACACGATGATGCTAACCGTGCATTGATGGGTTCAAACATGCAACGTCAAGCAGTACCAACATTGAAAGCGGATAAGCCGTTAGTAGGTACTGGTATTGAGTTAACACTAGCGAAAGATTCTGGTGTAACTATCGTTGCTAAACGTGGTGGTGAAGTAATGTATGCTGACGCAAGTCGCATCGTTGTAAATGTACATGAAGAAGAACGCATTCCTGGTGAAGCGGGCATCGACATCTACAACTTAACCAAATACACACGTTCAAACCAAAATACATGTATTAACCAAAAACCAACTTGTATGGTTGGCGAACCGGTTACTCGTGGTGACGTGTTAGCAGATGGTCCTTCGACTGACTTAGGTGACTTAGCCCTTGGTCAAAACCTTCGCGTGGCATTCATGCCATGGAACGGTTATAACTTCGAAGATTCAATCTTGTTATCAGAGCGCGTAGTTGAAGAAGATCGTCTAACGACTATCCATATTCAAGAACTACAGTGTGTTGCCCGTGATACTAAATTAGGTCCAGAAGAGATCACTGCAGATATCCCGAATGTGGGTGAGTCTGCGCTAGGCAAGCTTGATGAATCAGGCGTTGTATATATTGGTGCTGAAGTTAAAGGCGGCGATATCCTAGTAGGTAAAGTGACTCCTAAAGGCGAGACACAGCTTACACCTGAAGAGAAGCTACTGCGTGCTATCTTCGGCGAAAAAGCGTCTGACGTTAAAGACAGCTCTTTACGTGTACCAAATTCTGTAACTGGTACTGTAATTGACGTGCAAGTTTTCACCCGTGATGGTGTTGAAAAAGATAAACGCGCGTTAGAAGTTGAAGACATGCAGCTTCGCGAAGCGAAGAAAGACTTCAACGAAGAGTTCCGTATTTTAGAAGCAGGCGTTTTAGACCGTGCACGTAAGCTACTTATAGCTGCTGGTTTTGATGAAGATAAACTTGCATCTCTAAATGCTGAAAAAGTACTTACGCAAAGCCTTGCTGAAGAAGACAAGCAAGCTGAGCTTGAGCAACTAGCTGCACAGTACGATGAACTTAAAGCTGAATACGATAAGAAGTTTGAAAACAAACGTCGTAAAATTACCCAAGGTGATGACTTAGCACCAGGCGTACTTAAGATTGTTAAAGTATACCTAGCTGTTAAACGTCGTATCCAACCGGGTGATAAAATGGCGGGTCGTCATGGTAACAAAGGTGTTATCTCGACTATCGTACCAGTAGAAGATATGCCTTACGATGACAAAGGTCGTACGGTAGATATCGTATTGAATCCACTAGGTGTACCATCACGTATGAACATCGGTCAGATCCTTGAAACACATATGGGTCTTGCTGCACGTGGTATCGGTGAACGTATTGAAGAGATGATGAAAGAGCAACGAGAGCTTCATGAGCTACGTGACTTCATCAAGCAAGCATACGAAATTGGCGAATCTCGCCAAGTTGTAGATATTGCTAGCTTCACTGATGACGAAATTCGTCGTCTAGCTGAAAACTTAAAAGGTGGTTTACCAATAGCTACTCCTGCATTTGATGGCGCGAAAGAAAGCGAAATCAAAGACATGCTTGAGCTTGCGGGCTATCCTCGTAGTGGTCAGGTTACACTTTATGATGGCCGTACTGGCGATCAGTTTGAACGTCAAGTAACTGTTGGTTACATGTACATGCTTAAACTTAACCACTTGGTTGACGATAAGATGCACGCACGTTCTACTGGTTCTTACAGCCTTGTTACTCAGCAGCCGCTGGGTGGTAAAGCACAGTTCGGTGGCCAGCGTTTTGGTGAGATGGAAGTATGGGCACTTGAAGCTTATGGTGCTGCTTACACTCTACAAGAAATGCTAACAGTGAAATCGGATGACGTGAACGGTCGTACTAAGATGTATAAAAACATCGTTGATGGTAACCATAAAATGGAACCAGGTATGCCAGAATCGTTCAACGTATTGTTGAAAGAAATCCGCTCACTGGGTATCAACATCGAGTTGGAAGAAAATTAAGCCAATTAGATGCTGCAGTTAACGCTGCAGCATCTGTTACGGCTGAATAGAATGTAGGGACGAGATTATCCGTCCTCAAGATTAACTCCGACAGGAGAGCTAAGGTGAAAGACTTACTTAAGTTTCTGAAGCAACAAAATAAGACCGAAGAATTCGATGCAATTCGCATTGGTCTTGCTTCACCAGACATGGTTCGTTCATGGTCATACGGTGAAGTAAAGAAACCTGAGACTATTAACTACCGTACTTTCAAGCCTGAGCGCGATGGCTTATTCTGTGCCCGTATTTTCGGCCCAGTGAAAGATTATGAGTGTTTATGTGGTAAATATAAACGCCTTAAACACCGTGGTGTGATCTGTGAAAAGTGTGGCGTTGAAGTAACACTCACTAAAGTGCGACGCGATCGTATGGGTCATATCGACCTTGCGAGCCCAGTTGCACATATATGGTTTTTAAAATCATTACCGTCACGTATTGGCTTAATGCTAGATATGACGCTTCGTGATATTGAACGTGTTCTTTACTTCGAATCATTCGTAGTAACTGAACCTGGTATGACAACGCTTGAGCGTGGTCAGCTATTAGGTGAAGAAGAATACTTAGATTCACTAGAAGAGCACGGTGATGAGTTTGAAGCTAAGATGGGTGCTGAAGCAGTTTTAGACTTGCTTCGTGAACTTGATCTTGCTCAATTAATTGCTGAGATGCGTGAAGAGTTACCAACAATTAACTCTGAAACTAAGCGTAAAAAAATCACTAAACGTCTTAAGTTAATGGAATCGTTCCACCAATCAGGTAATAACCCTGAGTGGATGATCATGACAGTACTTCCAGTATTGCCACCTGATCTACGCCCATTAGTACCATTAGACGGTGGTCGTTTTGCGACATCTGATCTAAATGACCTTTACCGTCGTGTTATTAACCGTAATAACCGTCTTAAGCGTCTACTAGATTTAGCAGCACCAGACATTATTGTACGTAACGAAAAACGTATGTTACAAGAAGCGGTAGATGCGCTACTTGATAACGGTCGTCGTGGTCGTGCAATTACAGGTTCTAACAAACGTCCTCTTAAATCCCTTGCTGATATGATCAAGGGTAAGCAAGGTCGTTTCCGTCAGAACTTACTTGGTAAGCGTGTAGATTATTCAGGCCGTTCTGTAATCACAGTTGGTCCTACACTTAAGCTTCACCAATGTGGTCTTCCTAAGAAGATGGCACTAGAGCTATTCAAACCATTCATCTATGGCAAATTAGAACGTCGCGGCATGGCTACGACAATCAAAGCTGCTAAGAAGATGGTTGAACGTGAAGTTCCGGAAGTATGGGATGTACTTGACGAAGTAATTCGTGAACATCCAGTATTACTTAACCGTGCACCAACACTTCACCGTTTGGGTATCCAAGCGTTTGAGCCTGTGCTTATCGAAGGTAAAGCGATTCATTTGCATCCATTAGTATGTGCGGCTTACAACGCCGATTTCGATGGTGACCAAATGGCGGTACACGTACCGTTAACAATCGAAGCGCAGCTTGAAGCTCGTGCATTGATGATGTCAACAAACAACATTCTATCTCCTGCGAATGGTGAGCCAATCATCGTTCCTTCACAGGATGTTGTATTGGGTCTTTATTACATGACTCGTGACCGCATTAACGCTAAAGGCGAAGGTGCGATATTTAAAGATCCAAAAGAAGCAGAAAAAGCATACCGCAGTGGCAATGCAGACCTTCACGCAATTGTGAAAGTACGTATTAGCCAATCAGTTAAAAACGAAGACGGCGTAGTAGAAGATACTATTACTGTTATCGATACAACTGTTGGTCGTGCGATTCTGTCTCTAATTTTACCTAAAGGCATGCCGTTTGCGTCAATCAACCAGCCGCTAGGTAAAAAGCAGATTTCTGGCTTATTGAATGAGTGTTACCGTCGTCTAGGTCTTAAAGATACAGTTATCTTTGCTGACCAAGTTATGTACACCGGTTTCCATTATGCAATGAAGTCAGGTGTTTCTATCGGTATTGATGACTTAGTTATCCCACCGGTTAAAGCACAGATAATTGAATCAGCTGAAGCTGAAGTTACTGAAATCAACCAACAATTCCAATCAGGTCTTGTAACGGCTGGTGAAAAGTACAACAAAGTTATCGATATCTGGTCACGTGTAAACGAAAACTTATCACGTGAGATGATGTCTAACTTGTCGAAAGACACAGTTATCAATGCACAAGGTGAAGAAGTAGAGCAACCGTCATTTAACTCAGTGTTTATGATGGCCGACTCAGGTGCTCGTGGTAGTGCTGCACAGATTCGTCAGTTGGCGGGTATGCGTGGTCTAATGGCACGTCCAGATGGTTCAATCATCGAGACTCCAATCACAGCTAACTTCCGTGAAGGTCTAAACGTACTTCAGTACTTCATCTCAACGCATGGTGCGCGTAAAGGTCTTGCCGATACAGCACTTAAAACAGCAAACTCGGGTTACCTAACGCGTCGTCTAGTAGACGTTGCACAAGATTTGGTAATCAATGAAGATGACTGTGGCACAGAAGATGGCTTAACAATGAAACCGCTTATTGAAGGTGGTGATGTTGTAGAAGCACTTCGTGAACGTGTTCTAGGTCGTGTTGTTGCTGAAGATATTGTGATTCCAGGTACTAATACAGTGCTTGTTGAACGTAATATCATGCTAGACGAAAAACTGTGTGATCTCTTAGAAGAGCATTCAGTAGATGAAGTTCGTGTACGTTCTGTTATCACTTGTGATAATGACTTTGGTGTTTGTGCTAACTGTTATGGTCGTGACCTAGCACGTGGTCATATCATCAACGCTGGTGAATCAGTGGGTGTTATCGCGGCACAGTCAATTGGTGAGCCGGGTACACAGTTAACAATGCGTACCTTCCACATCGGTGGTGCGGCATCTAGAGCGTCTGCAGAAAATAATGTACAAGTTAAAACTAACGGTACATTAAAACTTCATAACTCTAAGTACGTATTAAACACAGACGGTAAGATTGTTATTACCTCTCGTTCTACGGAAATTACTATCATTGATAGTCATGGTCGTGAGAAAGAGCGTTATAAAGTACCTTACGGTGCGGTATTAACAGTGCAAGACAATGCTGAAGTTCTAGGTAACGATATCGTTGCTACTTGGGACCCGCATAGTCACCCAATCGTTCTTGAGCATAAATCAAAAGTATCGTTCAGCGATATCGATGATTCAAATACTGAAGCACAGACTGATGAGCTAACTGGTTTAACCCGTGTAGTTGTAAAAGATCTTGCTAAAGTAAATACGAAAGAACCAAAGCTTATCATCGAAAGTGAAGAGCGCGGTCTGCAAGAAACACGTCTTCCTTCATTCACGACGATTGAAGTTATTGACGGCGTTACAGCAAACCCAGGTGACGTGTTAGCACGTATTCCGCAAGAAGGTTCGAAAACTCGTGATATCACGGGTGGTCTACCACGCGTAGCCGACTTATTTGAAGCTCGTAAGCCAAAAGAACCAGCTATATTAGCTGAAGTAACTGGTACAATTAGCTTCGGTAAAGAGACTAAAGGTAAGAAGCGTTTAGTTATTACTCCAGCTGAAGGTGATCATTACGAAGAGATGATTCCTAAATGGCGTCAACTTAACGTGTTTGAAGGTGAGCAAGTGTCTAAAGGTGAAGTTATCGCCGATGGTCCTGAATCACCGCATGACATCTTACGCCTACGTGGTGTGACTCATGTTGCTAACTATATCGTTAACGAAGTGCAAGAGGTTTACCGTTTGCAAGGCGTTAAGATCAATGACAAGCACATTGAAACAATTATCCGTCAAATGTTACGTAAATGTACCATTATGCACGGCGGTGATACTGATTTCTTAGCCGGTGAGCAAATCGAAGTGGCGCGCGTTAATATCGCAAACCGTGACCTTGAAAAACAAGGTAAGATACCAGCTAAGTTTGAAATCCAGTTAATGGGTATCACAAAAGCATCACTAGCAACAGAATCTTTCATCTCTGCAGCGTCTTTCCAAGAGACAACACGTGTTCTTACAGATGCGGCAGTGAATGGTAAGAGCGATGAGCTTCGCGGTCTTAAAGAAAACGTAATTGTGGGTCGTTTGATCCCAGCCGGTACCGGTTTTGCGTATCATCAAGAACGTATGGCTCGCCGTAAACAAAGCAAAGTAGTAGTAGAAGAGCAAACAGTAAGTGCAGAAGAGGCAACTCAAGCACTTACAGACGCTCTAAATGCTGATTTGTCTGGAAATCAATAAACTGTTCTTAATCAATAGATTAAGTGATCGCAAGTCAGTTATATGCTGTCTTGCGGTTAGTTTAGGTTGACAGGTTAAACTTTGCTCATTAAAATTCCGCCACCCATTTACTTGTGTGCTTAATGCAGGCTCGTAAATAAAGGGCGGATTTTTTATTTTTTTCAGTAGTAATTTTAATTTCAGGAGCTATTTAAATGGCAACTATTAACCAGCTAGTGCGTAAGCCACGCCGTAGCAAGGTTACGAAAAGTAACTCAGCTGCACTAAAAGCGTGTCCGCAAAAGCGCGGTGTATGTACTCGCGTATATACAACTACACCTAAGAAACCAAACTCGGCGTTACGTAAAGTAGCACGTGTACGTTTAACTAACGGTTTCGAAGTAACTTCATACATTGGCGGTGAAGGTCATAACCTTCAAGAGCATAGTGTAATCCTAATCCGTGGTGGTCGTGTTAAAGATTTACCAGGTGTTCGTTTTCACACTGTTCGTGGTGCACTTGACTGTGCAGGCGTTAGCGATCGTCGTCAAGCTCGTTCTAAATACGGTGCAAAACGCCCTAAAGGCTAATTGTTTTCCGTTAGTAAGGCCAAGCACTAAATATTTATAATTATTGTTTTGGGTGATTGACTCGAAAGAGCAAACCTGAATAAACCGGAGATACAAAATGCCTAGAAGACGCGTAATCGGTCAACGTAAAATTCTTCCAGATCCTAAGTTCGGATCGGAACTTCTTGCTAAATTCGTTAACATCGTGATGTTAGACGGCAAGAAATCTACTGCTGAAAAAATTGTTTATGGTGCGCTAGACGTGGCTGCTGAGAAATCAGGCAAGTCGCACCTAGAAATCTTTGAAACTGCACTTGATAACATCCGCCCACAGGTAGAAGTTAAATCTCGCCGTGTTGGTGGTTCAACTTATCAAGTACCAGTTGAAGTACGTCCAGTTCGTCGTAACGCATTAGGTATGCGTTGGTTAGTAGACGCTGCACGTAAGCGTGGCGAAAAATCTATGGGCTTACGTTTAGCTCAAGAAATCGTTGACGCTTCTGATAATAAAGGCACTGCGGTTAAGAAACGTGAAGACGTTCACCGTATGGCTGAAGCGAATAAAGCATTCGCTCATTACCGTTGGTAATCTGTCTTTAACCTTTAAGAGGATCATATGGCACGTACAACTCCACTTGAGCGCTATCGTAATATAGGTATTGTCGCTCACGTAGATGCAGGCAAAACCACCACAACAGAACGTGTTCTGTTCTACACGGGTCTTTCTCATAAGATCGGTGAAGTACATGATGGCGCTGCAACTATGGATTGGATGGAGCAGGAACAAGAGCGTGGTATCACAATCACTTCTGCTGCAACAACGTGTTTTTGGAAAGGGATGGACGCTCAATTTGACGCCCATCGTATCAATATTATTGATACTCCAGGACACGTAGATTTCACTATCGAAGTAGAGCGTTCTTTACGCGTATTAGATGGTGCGGTAGTTGTTCTTTGTGCTTCATCTGGTGTACAGCCGCAAACTGAGACAGTTTGGCGTCAAGCGAACAAATACGAAGTTCCGAGAATGATCTTCGTAAATAAAATGGATCGCACGGGCGCTGACTTCTTAGCTGTGGTTAGCCAGGTGAAATCTCGTCTTGGAGCAACGCCTGTTCCAATTCAGTTGCCTGTAGGCGCTGAGGACGACTTTAAAGGTGTTATTGACCTTATAAAAATGAAAGTGATTAACTGGAACGAAGCGGACCAGGGTATGACTTTCTCTTATGAGGCAATACCGGCAGAACTTCTGGAATTAGCTGAAGAATGGCGCTCTCACTTAGTTGAAAGCGCTGCTGAAGCAACAGAAGAACTAATGGATAAATACTTAGAAGGTGAAGAGTTAAGTGAAGCAGAAATTAAAAATGCTTTACGCCAACGAACATTAGCTAATGAGATTGTTCCAGTTACTTGTGGTAGCGCATTTAAAAACAAAGGTGTTCAAGCTGTGCTTGATTGCGTTGTTGAATATATGCCCTCACCAGAGCAAGTGAAACAAATCCAAGGTATCTTAGAAAATGGTACTGAGGAAGAACGTCCAGCTAATGATAAGGCGCCGTTTGCTGCACTCGCTTTTAAGATTGCAACAGACCCGTTTGTTGGAACCTTGACCTTTTTCCGTGTTTACTCTGGTACTGTTAAACAGGGTGACACGGTATATAATCCAGTAAAAAGTAAGCGTGAGCGACTTGGCCGTATCGTACAGATGCATTCAAACTCTCGTGAAGAGATCAAAGAAGTTTTCGCAGGCGACATCGCGGCAGCTATTGGTCTTAAAGACGTAACAACAGGTGAAACACTGTGTGATCCGAATTCTATTATTACGCTTGAGCGTATGGAATTCCCTGAACCAGTAATCTCTATTGCGGTTGAGCCTCGCACTATAGCTGACCAAGATAAGATGGGTATCGCGCTGGGTAAACTAGCTGCTGAAGACCCTTCTTTTCGAGTACAAACTGACGAAGAATCAGGCCAGGTTATAATCTCTGGCATGGGTGAACTTCACCTAGATATCATCGTCGACCGTATGAAACGTGAATTCAGTGTTGAATGTAACGTTGGTAAGCCGCAGGTCTCATACCGAGAAGCTATTCGTTCAACTGTTAAGGTTGAAGGGAAGTTTATACGTCAGTCAGGTGGTCGTGGTCAATATGGTCACGTTTGGATTAAACTTGAACCGATGGATATTACGGATGATGAGTCACCAATTTACGAGTTCGTTAACGAAACCGTAGGTGGTTCTGTTCCTAAAGAGTTCGTCCCTGCGGTAGACAAAGGTATCCAAGAGCAAATGTCTCAAGGTGTACTGGCAGGCTACCCATTACTTGGCGTTAAAGCGACTTTATATGATGGTTCATTCCATGATGTAGATTCGAATGAAATGGCATTTAAAATAGCAGGTTCACTGGCAATGAGAGATGGGGCGCTTAAAGCTAACCCTGTACTACTAGAGCCAGTAATGAAGGTTGAAGTACTCACTCCTGATTCAAATATGGGTGATGTAGTTGGCGACTTAAACCGTCGCCGCGGCATAATCGAAGGCATGGAAGATGCATTAGGTGGACTTAAGCAAATTAATGCGCAGGTTCCTCTTTCTGAAATGTTTGGTTATGCGACTGCTTTACGATCTGCAACACAGGGCCGTGCCTCATACTCTATGGAGTTTGTGAAGTACGCTGAAGCCTCTAAAAACGTTGCAGATACAATAATTTCAGCTCGCGCTGTTATATAATTTTAGCTTGTCTGGCTCAATAGTGAGTCAGGCTTTAATTTCTTTATTAGGAATTTTTTAAGATGGCAAAAGAAAAGTTTGAACGCGTAAAACCGCACGTAAACGTTGGTACAATTGGCCACGTTGACCACGGTAAAACTACACTAACTGCAGCAATCACTAACGTACTTGCAAAAGTATACGGCGGTGTTGCTAAAGATTTCGCATCAATCGACAACGCTCCAGAAGAGCGCGAACGTGGTATCACTATTTCAACGTCTCACGTTGAATACGATACTCCTTCACGTCACTACGCACACGTAGATTGTCCTGGTCACGCCGATTATGTTAAAAACATGATCACTGGTGCTGCTCAAATGGACGGCGCGATCTTAGTAGTTGCTGCGACTGATGGCCCTATGCCACAAACGCGTGAGCACATCCTTCTTTCTCGTCAAGTTGGCGTTCCTTACATCATCGTGTTCATGAACAAATGTGACATGGTAGATGACGAAGAGCTACTTGAACTAGTAGAAATGGAAGTTCGTGAACTTCTTTCAGAATACGATTTCCCAGGTGATGACTTACCTCTAATTGCTGGTTCTGCGCTTAAAGCGTTAGAAGGCGAGAAAGAGTGGGAAGATAAGATTGTTGAGCTTGCAAACGCACTTGATACTTACATCCCAGAGCCAGAGCGTGACATCGATAAGCCTTTCATCATGCCTATCGAAGACGTTTTCTCAATCCAGGGTCGTGGTACAGTTGTAACTGGTCGTGTTGAAGCTGGTATCATCCGCATCAATGACGAAGTAGAAATTGTTGGTATCAATGATACAACTCGTTCTACTTGTACTGGTGTTGAAATGTTCCGTAAGCTTCTAGACGAAGGTCGTGCTGGCGAAAACATCGGCGCACTTCTACGTGGTACTAAACGTGAAGACGTTGAACGTGGTCAAGTACTAGCTAAGCCTGGTTCAATCAACCCACATACTACATTCACTTCAGAAGTATACGTGCTTTCGAAAGATGAAGGTGGTCGTCATACTCCATTCTTCAAAGGTTACCGTCCACAGTTCTACTTCCGTACAACTGACGTAACAGGTGACGTACAGTTACCAGATGGCGTAGAAATGGTAATGCCTGGTGATAACATCAAGATGACAGTAACTCTAATCGCACCAATCGCGATGGATGAAGGTCTTCGTTTTGCTATCCGTGAAGGTGGTCGTACTGTAGGTGCTGGTGTTGTAGCAACTATCGTAGCGTAATTATTAGCCTAGCTAATTTTTACCAAAAAACCCGAGCTTAGTCTCGGGTTTTTTAATGTCTAAAATAAAGTGTCATATAAAAGCGGTGTTCCTACCTTTGGCCTAAAGTAACTATCGTAGAGAAATTAATAACCTAGCTAATTATTAATAACTGAGTTTAATCTCGGGTTTTTTAATATCTAAAATAAAGTGTCATATGAAGGTGGCGCTCTTACTTTAGGCGTAGGTGCGTTGTAGTAACGTTCAAAGCGTAATTATTAGCCTAGCTAATTATTACCAAAAAGCCCGAACTTAGTCTCGGGCTTTTTAATGCCTAAAATAAAGAGTGATTTGAAGGTGAGAATCTCACATAAGATGAAGATGCTTGGTAAAAACATTCAAAATATTATTATTGGTATTAATAAAAAACCCGAGCCAAGCCCGGGTTTCGATAAGTTATGAATATGTCATAATTAGCTGAAAACTATTCAATATTTTGGATCTGTTCTCTCATTTGTTCTATCAACACTTTTAGCTCTACAGCGGCAGTAGTGATGTCACTATTAATAGACTTAGATGCTAGCGTGTTAGCTTCACGATTAAATTCTTGCATCATAAAATCTAGGCGGCGGCCGCATGCGCCACCTTTTTTAAGGATTTTTTTAGTTTCTTTAACGTGAGACTTTAAACGATCTAATTCTTCAGCCACGTCTTGTTTTTGCGCAAGATAAATAAGTTCTTGTTCAAGGCGTGACTCGTCAATGTTTGCTGTTAAGTCTTCTAGCTTTTGAACCAGTTTTTCACGCTGCCACTTAGCAATCTCAGGCATGTGCGTTTCTACAATTTCTACTTGCTCTAAAATCGCATCAAGGCGGATTGCTATCATTTCTTCAAGGTTTGCACCTTCATCGCCACGAGCTGATTTAAAATCTTCGATTACTTGATCAAGACCAGCAATTAGTGCTGTATTAACGCTATCCATATCAAGCTCTTCAGCTTCCATAACACCAGGCCAACGTAATATATCAACAGGATTAATGTCGCCATTACTTTGCTGTTGAACCCATTTAGCGCTATTTATAAGTTGCTCAGCAAGGGCTTGGTTAATTGATAGCTCACCAACATGGGCAGGATTTGCTACAAATTTTAAAAAAACCTCAACTTTACCGCGTTGTAAGTGTTTGCGTAAACGCTCACGAATAACTGGCTCCATGCCACGAAATTGCTCTGGTGCGCGAATAAATGTTTCAAGGTAACGCTGGTTCACTGAACGAACTTCCCAAGTGCCAGTTCCCCAATCGCCTTTTATTTCGCGACGCGCATAAGCTGTCATACTGTGGATCATGGATATTTTCCTAAATTTATAAATACAATATTACGATGATTATACCGTAACACCGCTTAAGCTCTAGGGAAAATTTAATACACTGAATATTTTGCATACAGCTATTTATTTAAATCAGCATGGTATCTATACCCACATACACTTATAATGTCGCAAATTCTGAATTAAGGGGATCGTCAATGCGTCCAAGCGAAAGAACACCTAACCAAATTAGACCTGTTACATTTACACGTAATTATACTTTGCATGCTGAAGGCTCAGTACTTGTTGAGTTTGGTAACACCAAAGTACTTTGTACAGCGACTGTCGAATCGGGCGTTCCTCGTTTCATGAAAGGTCAGGGTAAAGGTTGGATCAATGCTGAATACGGTATGTTACCGCGAGCAACGCATACGCGTAATGCTCGAGAAGCTGCACGTGGTAAGCAGGGCGGTCGTACTATGGAAATTCAACGCTTAATTGCACGTGCACTTCGTGCTGCCGTTGATTTAAAAGCACTTGGCGAAAACACAATCACTATTGACTGTGATGTAATCCAAGCAGATGGCGGTACACGTACTGCTTCTATAAGTGGTGCATGTGTTGCACTTGTTGATGCACTAACGCACATGCGTGCAAAGGGTATGATTAACTCAAACCCACTTAAGCATATGATTGCAGCTATTTCGGTAGGTATATATAAAGGCCAAGCAATTAGCGATTTAGAATATATTGAAGATTCAGCAGCAGAAACTGATATGAATGTAATTTTAACCGAAACAGGTAAAATTATAGAAATTCAAGGTACAGCCGAAGGCGAACCTTTCTCGTTTGATGAGCTAGATGAGTTACTTACTTTAGCTAAACATTCTATTCGTGAAATCATTGACGTACAAAAGCAAGCATTAGCATAAATAGGTAGGCCACTAGATATGAAAGATTATCAAAAAGAGTTTATAGAATTTGCTCTAGAGAAGCAGGTATTAAAATTTGGTGAGTTTACTTTAAAGTCAGGGCGCATAAGTCCTTACTTTTTTAATGCCGGTTTGTTTAATACAGGTCGTGACTTAGCACGTTTAGGTCGTTTTTATGCATCAGCATTAGAAGATTCAGCGATAGAGTACGATGTACTATTTGGTCCCGCGTATAAGGGTATCCCAATAGCGACAACGACGGCAGTTGCATTAGCAGATCACCATGATAAAGATGTACCGTACTGTTTTAACCGTAAAGAGAAAAAAGCACACGGTGAAGGTGGTACATTAGTAGGCTCAGAACTCAATGGCAAAATAATGCTAGTTGATGATGTAATTACCGCAGGTACCGCTATTCGTGAGTCTATGGAAATTATTGCACAAAATGGTGCAGACCTTAGTGGTGTTTTAATTGCATTAGATCGCCAAGAAAAAGGTAAAGCCGAGTTATCAGCTATTCAAGAAGTTGAACGCGACTTTAATACCAAAGTAATTTCTATTGTAAAATTAGCAGACCTTATTAGCTACCTTGAAAACCAAGGAACGATGGGCGAGCATTTAGCCTCAGTTAAAGCTTACCGTGATCAATACGGCGTAGCATAAATAAAAAGCCTCGCAGTGCGGGGCTTTATTTTGACCTTCATTCATAGAGTTTATTAATGAAAGATGTATTAAAACCAAATGGCTTAGGCCTCAAACGCGTTTTCAAAGCAACCTATTGCTCCTATCTTGGCTTTAAAGCAGCATTTAAAGAAGAAGCTGCATTTAGACAAGAGCTATTACTAAGCCTTATATTATTCCTCACTTCATTTTGGCTTGCTTCATCATTATTACACTGGGCAATACTAATTAGCTCACTGCTTATTATTCTAATTGTTGAATTGCTAAACTCTGCCATTGAAGCATTAACAGATCGAGTAAGTACAGAATTGCATGTATTGTCAGGTAGAGCCAAAGATATGGGATCTGCAGCCGTAACACTTTCATTAACGATCGTATTGATCATATGGGGTGTAAGTCTTTATATGAAGATCGTTTAAGCTTACTTTTAATATTAGTGAAGTTTAAACACCTTTAGTTGTTAATAATTTGCTAGTTATGTTGTATTTTTAACGTGTTTAGCTCAAATACTCAGCGAACAGCACATTATTTCAAGTTTTCTTCAAAAAAGGGTTGATCTGCTTTCGGATCTCCCTATAATGCGACCCCACTGAGACGGGAAACGCCAACGCATAGCGAGGCACGAACAACTCAGGGTG
>NZ_JBEOOL010000041.1:0-26635 GCF_040309225.1 Pseudoalteromonas sp. GW168-MNA-CIBAN-0100
ATTGCTTTATATTGTTAAAGAACGTTTTGAGTCGCTTTAGCGTCTCAAGGGATGCGAATAATACACCCTTTATTTTTTGAGTCAACACTTAGTTTTAAACTTTCTTTTTAGATAATTTAAAACCGAAGTTTTATTTAACTCTCTGAGTTGTTCGTGCCTCGCTATGCGTTGGCGTTTCCCGTCTCAGTGGGGTCGCATTATAGGGAGATCCGAAAACAGATCAACCCTTTTTTTAGATCTTTTTACTGTTCGAACAAAAATAGAACAAAACCATGTAAAACCATATGAAAACCTTCCTAAGATGATGCTTTTTTGTGCTCTTATTTATTATTTAATACAAATATCATTGCTATGTTTGATTTAGACGTTAAGATAGCAAGTTCACAATGTTAAATTAATGTTTATTTCCTGTTTATTGGTAGATCTAAAATGAAATTACCCGATCAAAAATCTTTTATCTTCTCTGTTATTCTTGCTGTAGTTGGTTTTGTTGTTGTTGAGTTCGCTTTAGGCGGCTTAGCTTTAAACCCTGCATTACTATTTGGTGCTGGTTTATTAATAGGTGCGATTGCTATTGCTGCAATGTCATCTGATGTGACTGAAGAAGCTGAAGTTAAAACAAAAACGCTTTATGTTGGTAACCTTCCTTATCGTGCAAACGAAGGTGTGGTTCGTGCATTATTTGAAGAACAAGGCAAAGTATTCAATGTTCGTTTATTAAAGGATAAGAATACTGGCAAGCGTCGTGGCTTTGGTTTTGTTGAAATGGCGCAAGCTGATGCAGACAATGCAATTGCTAACTTGAACGATAGCGAGTTCCAACAACGTACTTTAAAGGTACGTGAAGCAAAACAAAAACAAGAAGATGATTCTAATGCTCTACGTACTGAGACGGATCAGTCAGTGTAACTAGCTTTACCGCTAGCTTATTGCTAAACACATCAGCCGTTGCATAATATTGCAGCGGCTTTTTTATGTCTGTTAGTTTATTCACACAGAAGTTAAGTTGGTTAAGTAGGTAGTTGACTCTGTTTGCTATCGCTACACCTGAATCAAGTAATTTTACATTCCCTTCAAAATACTGACTAATAGGCTCTGCTAATATTGGAAAGTGCGTACATCCTAATACAAGTACATCTATAGTTTTATCTATATGTAGGCCATCAAGCACTTGATGCAGCTTGTTTGTATCCAAAGACTCTGTAAAAAAGTATTGCTCAGCTAAAGTTACTAACTCCACACTGCTATATAGATTAACGGTTACATTACGAGCATGCTCAGTAATTAATGTTTTAGTGTATGAACTGGCGACCGTTGCCGGTGTGGCTAATAAGCCAATATGATTTGAACGTGTTAACTCTGCCGCAGGCTTTATTGCTGGCACAACACCTACTATAGGAATATCTGTCATTTGGCGAACAGCACTAAGTGCAGATGTAGAAGCGGTATTACACGCTATTACAATTAAATCAACATTAAGCGTATTAGCTTTGATGAAATGAATAAGTGAGCATAATCGGTTAATGATGGTTTTTTGGGATTGAGCACCATAAGGCAGTAATGCATTATCCATAAAATAACTGTACTGAGCATTGGGGATACTTTGCTTTATATGCTCAAGTACAGTAGTTCCACCAATACCTGAATCAAAGACCATTATATGCGCTGACAAACTACCGTTCCCACTTTACTTTAAGAACGGCAGTTTGCCATGAGGTATTTATAAAAGAAAGTAGTTTAACTTTGCGTGGTTTCTAAATCAGTAAGCCTGTCGGCCGCAGAATTTAACTGATTAAGGTTTTCGAACATAGACTTTGTGTAATCTACTAACTTATCTATTTGTTCCTGATCTTGATTTAACCATTGGAGAATGCCAGCTAGCTGATTTTGTAATCCAAGCTCACCCGCTTTTTCAAAAGCATTTTTAAGGTCGTCATTAAAAGGAGCTAAACCCTCCGCTACTTGTTTTTCTGGTGCTGGTCTATATTCTTCATAGCTTTTAACTGTTGCTATTGTTTTTGTTTGGCGTAAATCCATAGAAAAAGCCACCAGCTGATCGCTGTCTAAACTCAGCTCCTGCGCTTGTTCAAATGCTTCATCTAAATCACCACCAAAAAAGGTTTTACTTAAATCTTGTAAGTCTTCCATCATCGTATTAATAGCTTCTTGCTCTTGCTCATTTAAGTCACCATTAACCGACATCGAAAATGATACCTGCCGAGATTGCGATGATGAGCTTGCAAACGACTCGCTATTATTGTTTTGCTGATAGCCACTTGCCGACTGAGATTCAAATGCATCAGCAAAACTAATACTTACCTCATCACCTTCTGCGGTAGTAAATTTATACTCTGCATTACTCGTCATACTGACATATTGAGCCTGGCTTATATTTACGCTGGCAGATTGTGGGTTAAATAACGACTCTTCAAACTTATCAAGCCCATTGTAAATTCCCTCTTTGGACTTATTAATCCCCTCTTCCATGTCATCATTAAATACGCCTGTACCTTTGAGTTCATCAACAGCGTCGTCAATCCCTATTTGGACTCCTTTGCGCGCGTCGCCTAACATATCTTTGAGCTTTTCGTCATCAGCGCCGTTAGCTTTTGCTTTATTAACAGCACTACTTACAAAATCGAGTACGTTTTTTACTATTTCATCAAAATCAAATAGTGGTTTATCTGCTTTTTTTTCTGCGATAGGCAATCCAAGCTGCTCAGCCATTTTATCGCCAAGCACCTTTGCAGCCAACTCTCGGCCTCGTTGTTGGTAGCTATCTTGAGGAGACGTAATTGTAGGTTGCTGTATATCAGCTTTATTATTGAATTTATTGATGTTGTTGTTTGGCGTAAAGCCATAATTACCTATTTTCATGATTCGTCTCCTAAGCGTGCGTAGTTTATTATCGGCTATAACAATAAAAACTAAAGTACAATGTTCAATAAAACAGCATAAATGCTAGCCAAAACTAGACAAATACGCAGCGCTCCCTACAATAGCGCCGATAAACAGATCTTAGATAAGGTAGTAGCGTTAATGGCAGTTATTAAAATAGATACCACACAGTACCAAACGCAGTTAAGTGAAAAAGAGCAGCGTATTAGTGCACAGTTCCAACGTTTTGGTGTGGAGCAACTAGAAGTATTTAGCTCAGAGCCAACTAACTACCGCCAACGTGCTGAATTTAGAGTATGGCACGACGGTGACGATCTGTTTCACATTATGTTTGATCAACAAACAAAAGAAAAAATCCGTGTTGATACATTTGATCCAGCAGCGCCTCTAGTTGGTGAAATAATGCAGGTGATGATTGAGCATCTTAAGCCTTGTGAAATATTACGTCGTAAGTTATTTCAAATCGATTACCTATCCACGCTAAGCGGTGAAATTTTAGTAAGCTTGCTTTATCACAAACCACTTGATGATGAATGGTTAAGTGAAATTAAAGCGCTTAAAGAAAAACTAAGCAGTAAATACAAAATTGACTTTATCGGCCGTGCTCGCAAACAAAAAGAAGTGCTGGGTGATGACTTTGTAACTGAGCGTTTAACAGTTAATGGTCAAGAGCTTATTTATCAACAAGTAGAAAATAGCTTTACTCAGCCTAATGCAAAAGTAAATATTAATATGCTGGAGTGGGCGCAAGATTTATGTAAACCACTTAAAAATGATTTATTAGAACTGTATTGCGGTAACGGTAACTTTTCAATTGCGTTAGCGGGCTGTTTTAATAAAGTATTAGCAACAGAAATATCAAAATCATCTGTTCATTCTGCTCAATACAATATTGCTAAAAATAACGTAGAGAACCTAGATATTATTCGTATGTCTAGTGAAGAGTTTACTCAAGCAATGAATGGAGAGCGTACTTTCTCTCGCTTAGACGGTATTGACCTTAAAAGCTATGACTGCCAAACCATATTAGTTGATCCACCGCGCGCGGGCATGGATGAATTAACGTGTGACTTAGTGGCTAACTACGAAAGCATAATTTATATATCGTGTAATCCTGAAACCCTTGAGCGTGACCTTGATCACCTAACACGTACGCACAACGTTAAGCGCTTTGCTATATTTGATCAGTTCCCATATACACATCACATTGAGTCGGGTGTTTTCTTGCAGCGCAAATAACCAACCAAAATTAAAGTGCCAGTACTTTTATAAGTGCTGGTATTTGCTTTTCACTAAATACTTGAATACCATTTTTTATTAATAATGCTGTAGTTAAACCTAGCCCTTCGATTTTTACTCCGCGATGCTTTCCATCATATATTGTATTTCGTCCGCAAGAAGGGCTCGATTCTTTAAGTAGAGCAAAACGAACTTGATTCTTTTTACAGAGTTCTAGCGCTATATTAGCTCCAGTTTGAAACTGTTCTGTTACATCTTCTCCTAAATTAGTAATTACACTCCCCTGTATTATTTCAGCAGGAGCTCTAGGAGTAGGAAGCCCACCAGCGACCTCAGGACAAAACACAATTAATCTATTTTGTTTTTGCCACAAATTAAGCTGTGGATGCAAAATTGCGTGTCCTCTACCATCGTAGCGAACAGGCTGCCCTAGCAAACAACTCGATACTAATATTTTTTCCATCGCTATATCCTTATAAAGCAAAAAAGCTCCTTAAGGAGCTTTTTTTATTTTGGCTAAATTTATTTATTAGCTAAGTAATTAATCAGTTTGCTAATATCTTCTGGTTCAGTAATACCCGACTCACGACCTAGGTTTAATTTATACTTACCATTTACAATAAATGTAGGTACGCCACGTAGTGCGCCTTTTTCTTTAAAGTAGTCTTGATCGCGTTTCATTTTAGAGCTCAGCGTACGTACCGAGAAGCTTTTAAACAGCTTATCAAACTTATCGCCATCAACGCCCTGCGCTACAAATATATCTTTTACATCTGCAAGCTCATTAAAACTAGCGCGCTTTGTATGAATATGATTAAAGATTGCAGAGACAATTTTATCTTTTTGCGGAAGCACTTCTGCAGTAGCGAGTGCTTGGCTCATCATCTGTTGGTTTTCTGGGTCGCGTACACCTACAAAATCAACATGGCTCTTTTTAAATTTAACGTTTTTATCAAGCTTAGGCTTAAACTCACCAATTAGTGCTTCCATGTTATTACATGCAGGGCAGTAAAATGAGAAAAACTCTTTAATTTCTGGCTTTTTAGTTGCGCGCTCAGAAACAACGTCGTAATGCACGCCTTCTTCATACGTTGCTGCAAAGCTTGTTGCCGCCATAGGAAGTAGTACTGCAAGCAAACCTGCTTTAACTAATTTAATCATTATTATGCTCCGAAATTTATAGTGCTAATAAAAACGCTACTAACTCATCAAGTTCTTTTTGATTTTTGATGGTGTTGAGGTTTATTTTATATTTATCGTTAACAATAAAAGTAGGTACACCTGTAAGTGCGCCTAATTTTGAATATTTATTTTGTTTGTTTTGCATTGCTTGCTCAGCCGAAATAACTGGCATGCTTGCAATTTCTTGATCAAACGTTGCGCTATCAATACCGTTTACTTCAAGTAATTTTTTAACGTCTTTCATTTCAGTTAAAGGAGCACGCTGAACATGAATACTTTTAAAAATTTGATCGCTAATACTCTGCGCCTGACCATGCTGCTTAGCAATTAAGTAGGCAAAGCTTAAATTACTTTGTGCTTGTGGCGACACGCCACCTAAAAAGTTCACGTGGTTTTTAATAAACTCCGCGCCTTCTGGCAAGCCTTGTTCAATTGCTTTTGCTACTGGTTCAAACTTAAAACAATGTGGACAGTAAAATGAGAAAAACTCGGTTACTTGTGGTGATGTACTTTTGTCTACATCAATAACAGTGTATTGATTATCAACTTCAAACTGTGCAGCAAGTGCTGCAAATGGTAAACATAAAAGTAATAAACTCAGTTTTAATTTTTTAAGCATTTGTATCTCGTTGTACTTGTCTTTAAATAAAATATTACGGCAATAACTTTAACGGTGCTTCTTGCAGTGCTGCAAGTTGCTCCTTCAGTGCTAAAATTTGTTGCTCCCAGTATTTGTCATCAGCAAACCATGTAAAGTTCCGCACAAAGGCAGGATCGCTCCATCGTTTAGCTACCCATCCCATATAATGGATAATACGCATCGCTCGCAGCGGTTCAATTAATTTGAGTTGAGAGTGATCAAAATCACAAAACTCTTCATACGCATTCACAAGGGTGTCTAACTGTAACAGTTGCGTCGCTCTATCGCCACTGAGCATCATCCATAAATCTTGGATTGCAGGACCTTGGCGGCTGTCATCTAAATCCACAAACATGAGCGCATCACCTGCCCACAAAATATTACCAACGTGGCAGTCACCATGTAAGCGAATACTTTGCACATCTTTATACTGTTTTTGCGCCTGCTCTATCACTAAATCTAAAATAGTATAAAAGGCAGTATTTATTCCCATAGGCACTAAGTTACTTTTTTGAAGATGAACTTTGGCTGTATGTAAATACTCCTCGCAGGTAACTGTTGGCCTATAAGTAAAAGGCTTTGTTTTAGCTACTTGGTGCATACGGCCAATTAAACGCCCCATTACATCAAGCTGATCTAAGTTATCAACCTCAAATAAACGCCCGCCTACACTTGGAAACAACACAAACAAATAACCTTCGTGTTCAAACAAGCTTTGCCCATTATATAAAATAGGGGCAACAACAGGCACTTCCGCTTCTGCCAGTTCAAATGCAAAGTCATGCTCTTCTTGAATTTGCTCTTTACTCCAGCGCTCTGGGCGATAAAACTTCACTACGTAACGCAGGCCATCATCGGCTTTAAATTGGTACACTCTGTTTTCATAGCTATTGAGTGCCAACAAACCAGATTCGGCGTACACACCTACGCTTTCTATTGCATCGAGTATTAGGTCAGGTGTTAAGTCAATAAAACTAAATTTACTCATACTCTTCTTATATAAAATAAAAAGCGGGTTATATACCCGCTTTTGTTAATTGCTATATCAACTTACCTATTTAAGGTAGGTTATGATTATCGCGCTTTAAAAAAGTTACTCGACTGCGATATTGTCTCATCCGGCTCATCTACCGGTGAAAGCACAAAGTTAAACTCTGTCATCGACACCTTCAAATCATAAGGGTCCATTACAAGCGACAATGGCACATTATGAGATTGCCCTGCCTGCACTGTAAATGACTGCTTACCAATATACTTAAAGTTATCTAACCCTTGTACTTTAATATTAAAGGTTTGCTCGTACTGCGCCTTGTTGATTACCTTTAATGTGTAGGTGTTCTCTACTAAACCATCAAAATCGACACGATATAATTGGTTTCGATCACGAATGATATCAAAGTCCATTGTTTTACGCAGCGCTATATTAGCTACAAGTGCTCCCGTAAGCACAACAAGTATGACCGTGTAACCAATGATTTTAGCTCGTAGTGGATTCGTTTTATTTTCTGGGGTTTCGAGGTTTCGCTCTGTCGTATATGAAATAAGCCCACGCGGGTATTCCATTTTATCCATTACGCCATCACACGCATCAATACATGCACCACAGTTAATACACTCAGCTTGTAACCCATTTCTAATATCAATACCTGTTGGGCACACTTGAACACACAAGTTACAGTCTATACAGTCGCCTAGCTCTAAATCTTCATGATCTACTTTACGTGAACGAGGACCACGGCTTTCACCACGGCTTTCGTCGTACGTTACAGTGTATGTATCTTTATCAAACATAGCTGATTGAAACCGTGAGTAAGGGCAAATGTGTAAACACATAATTTCTCGCATCCAACCGGCATTACCATAGGTACACGCAGCAAAGAAAATAATACTGACTAGTGCATAACCACCCACGTTAAACGTTACAAAATCAGGAAGTAACTCTCTGATTGGCGTAAAGTAACCCACAAAAGAAATAGCGGTATATAACGAAAACAATACCCAACTAGTATGCTTTGCCGTTTTACGCCAAAACTTATCAAAATTCATGGGTCGTTGATCGAGTTTTTTACGCTGATTAGCCGTGCCCTCAAGCTTTTCTTCAAACCAAATAAAAATAAAGGTCCAAACAGTTTGCGGACATGTGTAGCCACACCACACCCGCCCATAGAAGGTGGTCACTAAAAACAGCGCAAATGCTGCCAGCATAAAAATAAACGCTAATATGGTAAAATCTTGAGGCCATAGCGTTAAACCAAAAATATTGTATTTTTGACCAATTAGATCAAACAGCACTGCTTGCTGGCCGTTAAAATTAATCCAAGGAAGTAACATAAACGCAAGTAGGCCTAAAAAGCCAATGCGCTGCCTAAGTAATTGATGTAGGCCTTTTACGGCACGCACATAAATACGATTTCGGGGATTGAACCTATCATCTTGACGGCTTAAATCCGGTTTTTGGATTTTCACCTCTACAGGGATATTCTTTACTTTAATTTGCTTGTCCATCGAAGTTCCTCAACGCCGCTTGGAAATAAAAATCCAGCAATACTCAAGTACTCTATACTTAAAGCTAGCAAGTTACTTGCTAGGCAGATTTACTTTAATAAATTGCCTTCTCGAATACTTTCAGATATTTCAGAAATATCTGACTGCTGTTAACCATTATAACAATGTTGGTTAAAATTACTGGCATAGATCGCTAATAATTTATTCATCCCAGTTACTTGCTTTTAAAATGCAGTTTATTACACTGCATGGTAATTCAACCCTACTTAGATCAAGGTTTACGTATCCATGAAAAAATTTGTTATTTTGGTAGTTGTGATCCTTGCCTTTTTTACAATCGATCATCCGCTTATAAAAGAACCTCGCGAAAGGTTATTAGGTGAAGGCATTGGTTTTTTAAGTGATGCAAGTAAGATTAACAGAAGCCCTGCTGCAAATATGGCTAAAAATAGAATCAGCACTCAACTTAAATTGTCTGAATCTGAGGGTGAGTACGTAGAAAAAACGTTTACAACAGATGACTCTGTTCAGTTATTTCACCTACGTTATTGTCGTGAACGTGACTTAAACCTTTATTTTTATGGCGATCGTTTAAATACAGTATGTAAAATAGTGACTGAAGCATTAGAGCAAAAGCGAGCAAAGTAGTGGATTTTTCAGGATTAAATAAAAAAGCAAGCGACTCATTTCATAAACAACGCAATATGCTCAAGCAATTAGCACAAGGCAAAACGTTAAAGTGTGAGAAGTGTAATGGGGTTTTAACACTTAATTTAGCCACCAGTGAACCTGGTAAAGGCGTAGTAAAGTGCAAACAAGGCTGTACGGATATTATATTAGAGCTAGGCACTTAGATTAAACTAAGCGCCTGGTATTAATAATTACTCTTCCCAACTCTCGTCGGTTATCAAACCGCTATTAATTGCGACCACTTCAATTAGTTCAGCAAACCCTAATGCAAAGTCACCCATTGATTCATATTGGTACTGACACAAGGCTTCTATAGTCATGTTATTTTGTTTGGCAATCTGAGCTATTGCTAGCTGGTCGAGTGCAAAAAAACTTAATGTACTTAACGCACTTTCTAATGCTTGTTTAAAGTCAGTGTCTAATTGCGGTGCATTTAACAAAGGCTCTGCGTAAGCTTTGGTTGCAACTAAGAAACCTTTACTCCATGACTTACAAAATTCAGCATCAAATGTGTTAGGTAATTTGTATCCAGTTTCAAATACTTGCTCACTAATTTTATGATATAGCGCCATAAACAAGAAAAGTACTTCTTCATCTAAATCATTAGCTGTATTTGGTAATATCTGCTCAAGCCACTCATGCACATCTAATGGATTGGGCGAACAAATAACGCCAAATAAATAGCCTTGGCTTTGTTGAAGGGTCATTGCTTGAGATTGGGTATTTAAAAATGTGCTGAGCTGCTTTGCGTGCAGCTCAGTAAATTGGGGTATTTGCATTAAAACTCTTTATATTCAAACATTAAAAGTTGAGCGGGTAACGACCTTGGCTATCTGGTCGGCCTAAAAATTTAACCGCATCATGTACATCTTTAGGTAAGCTAGCATCTGGTTTTACATAACCTGCCACACTAAAGTCGAAATTAGCTTTAAGTGTAGCATCTGCCTCAAGGCCAAGCGTATTATCTGGGTCAATTAATATAGCAATATCGCCCGACTTACAGCTTAACTTACCAGCCAGAGGTCCAATATTAAACCACCCATTTAAGCCTTGCACGTCAATATTAGGGCTCGCTATTTCACCTTTTAGTGAATCACAATAAGGTGCACCTGAGCTGTATTCATCAAGTTCTAAAATTACACGCCCTTTAGCGGTTACAGGTAGGGGAAGCTGCACGCGCTGCATTGCACGCTCTACAGTGGAGCGTACTAGGCCGTCAGTCACTTTAACTTCTTGATTAAAAAGCCCATAACTTACATCAGCATAACCCGAGATATCACTACGCTCTCGTGCATTACCAAACTTCACATTCGCATTTAGCTTGCCTGTAAATAACTTCCAGCCAGCAATGTCCCAGCGCACATTATTTAACTGTTCACCATCAAAACGAACTTGCATCATTTGACCTTGCCAAACAGTGCCTACAGTTTGCCCTACTTCTAATTGCTTTGGAAAGTACGGTTTTGCTATATCTAGTGCAATATGTGCTGGTAATTTAATAATACAAAACACAATAAAACTAATTAAAAAGACAGCCGATAACGTTATTATTTTTTTCATTAATTAATTCTCTAATACTAAACGGCTTACACGCACATAGCCTGATTTATCATCGCGGCTCAAATCTAAGTTTTCAATTTTTAAGCCATGCTGATTCACTAACTCATCTAGCCATTCTATTAACTGATTAAATTCTACAGAGTCGAGCGTCAAACGTAGCGAATCACTACTTGGCTGCATTTTACTAATACTTATTTGATGGCGCCCACGTGTAGAATTAACAATTTGGCTTAAGTTTGCATTGCTAGCAACACTGGTGTTACCCGCAGCCTTTAGTTTAACAATACTGTCATCAACCCAAGCTAATAGCTCTTGTTGTTTAATTTGAGATTGCTGTGCCTTTTCTATCGCATTATTTAATGGTCGAAATATTCCCATTACTAAAACAAAAATAATAAACACGCCACCAGCGACCATTACCAATTGTTGTTCTTGCTCTTTAAGCGAGCGCCATTGTTGCATTAACTGCTTTTTCATACTGCACCTCGCAGTTTAATTTCACCAACGACATAATCACCGTCATTATTTAAAGACCCTTGCTCAACAGTTAAACCTTGTTTTTCAAGTATGATTTTTACTTTACCAAAAGTTTGGAAGTCTTTAGCGCGTGCACGAATGCGCAGCTCATTGCGACGTTTGTCATAACGAAGTGTTTCAGGTGTAAATTCGCTAACTTGCGAAAATACATCAACCAAATTAGTCGTTAAGTCTAAAAAACCCGACTCACTTGAGCCTTGCACTTTATCTAACGCGCCTTTAATTTGGCTTTTAATTAGATTGGGGCGAACTTTAGTTCCTGGAAATGCTTTTTGGTATCTGTCGACTACTTGAGCTTTAGCTAATTCTACTTGTGTATTAAGTTGGTGTAACTCAATAGCTTTTATTGTAATCGTAGAAACCAATGCAACACTTGCTATAATTGCGGCGCCTTTCCAGTAACCCCACCATAAAGCGCTTTGTTTTTTAAGCTGATACATACCTTGGCGTAAGTTAAAGTTAACGCTATCTAACTGCTTTGCAAATAATGCTAGAGGTAAGTCGTACTCACTCGTTTGCGCTTGTAAGTTAACGCTTTCTGGAAACTGACTAGCTGGGCTAAAATGCTTAATATCAGGATTACCCATGGCTGTTAAGTAGCCATTTAACCAACTAGATTCAACCGCACCTATATGCCATTGCCCCTGCTTAAATAACCATTGGTTATTGAGCTCGATAGCGGTAACTGCGCCATCATCTGCAAGCGGTAACAACAAAGCATCGGGTAATATTCTGTATACTGATAGATTATGCTCTACAAATAATGCGAGCCATTGTTCAAACCATTCACGGTCTGTCATTGCTACACGAATTGCATGTTGCTCACCAAGCATTGTCGGCTGCGCTACTGCTATAAACAGTTCATCTACGTCACATGCTATATCTTCCTCCAGCATGTATGGCAATGCTTGCTCAAGCTTGCGATTCCATTTTGTTGGCAAAGCGACCGTTTTTAATTGCACTTGATCACTTGGTAACAACACAACAACTTCTCGGGTAAGTGCTTTTTCGCTTAGCTCACTTAAATGCTCTGCATTTGGTAACTCGCCACTGGCTATTATTTCTTGTTCTTGTGGTGAGTAAATTAACCAATTAAGCAATTCTTGCTCGGTTTGACCCGTGCGGATCAACAGTATTTCTGTCACTGTACGCCTCCAAATTTTCGCGCCAGTATCGTTACGTCACCGTCTTTAGCGTGCAGTAATGTGGTCATCGAAAAACGCAGGTCGACAAAATTTGCCTGCGTTTGTAATTTAAAATATTCGCTTTTAATACTAAATAAACTTTTGACTGAGTCGGTATTAGTACCGCCTTGTTGCTTCACCTGTTCAAAAAATTCATCAATGGTGTCAAAGCCAGTTTGCGGTCTTGCACCTATCACAGCCTCTGCACCAGATAAGCTCAAGCTTTCTATTAAGGCACTGAGTATAAGTGCTTGCTCTGGGATTAATGTATTTACGTTAATAGATAAAAGCGTACTGCCTGGTATTACACATACATATGGCAGTACTTTTTCCATCACTAATGGGTTAAAACCCTTAACCAAGCGTAATTCCGATGTTGATGCAAATAAACTATTGGCTGTCATATACGGAAAATCTCGTGATAAGTACTCGTCTTCTTCTGCACCTGAGCGATATGTAATACTGTCCTCGTCAAGCCAATCAAATACGCTATCTGCCATTGTCTCTTCTGATTCATCAGCAGGTAAATCTTCAATGTTTTCAAGTAATGCAAAGAGTGCTTTATGTGCAGGGTTTGTTTTACTTGCGCTATTTTCTTCTGGCGCTATGGCTAAAGCATTTAAATTTAGACATGCTTGTAAATCAGTAATTTTGCCACTTAACGTGCCGTTATCAACAGGGTATGAAGCATCACCTTGAGTTGCCCAAACTTGATCAAGTGTTGTTTTATCAGCATCATCTTTTTTACTTTGTATTAGCCCTTTAATAGCAAGCTCTTCTGCACCGTAAGCGTACCATTTAGCTTGCTGATGACCTTGTAAATTAGTACTTTTTTGCACTTGAACCATTAAATTAGCACTCATTTCTACTGCTAAAATAGCCGCTAATGCCACAATAAACAAAACAATAACAAGTGCTGCGCCGCGCGATGATTGCTGCTTAACCATTATTCACATCCGTACTTTGTGTAGCAACAACTTTGCCTTGCCCAGGAACTAAAAATACACGACGAATTGGCTCTGCTTCTATTTGTTGCAAAGTAACAGCAACCGCTTTAGGGAGAGCTTTAATTTCCCACTGTTCCTGCCATTCGTTTTTATCATCCAAAAACTCAAACTTAAGCTCTTCAACATTTTCTAGTACACGTTGAACTCGCGGTTCCATATTATCAAGCTGATCAACATAAACCCGATAAACACGCTCAAGGTTATCGTCAATCACTCTATAACCAACGGCTTGTAGTTCTGAACGTGGCAATAAATTAATTGGATTTATCCAGCCATCTCGTACAAACGCAATACCATCGTATTGGCTTTCTAAAACGTAACGACCAGCAAGTAAGTATTGTTCTTGAACATCACCAGATTCGTTTCGTACTGCACGTTTGGTCATTTGGCTAAAATCTTGATCCATTAACCTAAATGTTGTTTGCAACCCATTTAACTCAGCAATTTTTTCATCGGAGACATCTTTTGCTCTTGTTGTCGTCTCGAGTATTTGATGAGTAGCAATAATAACAAAAGCTAAAATACCCAGTGCTACCATAACTTCAAGTAATGTAAACCCGCGCTGCTTCACTTACTTTTTGCCTTTATTTAGATACGTTGATAACTCATATGCCGAATGCTCATATTTTTCATCCGTAAAAACATTTATGGTTAACTTAACAAAGCTTTTGTCAGCAGTGGCTGTTACTTCTTGCTGCCAAAACCATTCAACACCGCCCATTACTTCGCTGCCTTTAAGGTTATTTTTACCTTGCCATTGTTCGCCTTTAGTACGCTGTTCAATAATAACGTTTTCGGCGACCCAAGATGCATAGGTTTGCTCTTCAATAGTCGTTAAGTGGTGTATGTGCTCGCTTGTTGCTTGCATTGCAGCTATACCCGCCATGGCACAAATACTTAATGCCACTAATACCTCTAATAAGGTAAACCCTTTAGTGCGCTTCATTATTCTGGCTCTCGGCGAAAGTTTACTGGTGCAGCAAATTCACCTTCAATGTAATACACAGGCTCGCTTTGCTCTTTTAACTCTAATATAAGTTGAAACGCGCTTACCTCACCTGATGACAAAATAAGTACTTGTGGGATTTTCAACTTTTTAAGCTCAAGTAAACTGTCCTCATCGCCGCCACTCATAAGCTCGCGCCAGTTAGATTGCTCTAAGAGGTTATCTTGCGCCCACGCTAAATCTTCTAAGTTAAGAGTGGGCTTTAATCTTTCATCTAACTCTATTGGTTTAAAAAGATCTTCACGGTCAAAGGTAATCCACTTTTCACCATCGAAAACTAAATACTCTAACGTATTTTCTTCTACTAATAAGCCCAATTCAACTTGGTTTAAAATGGCAAATTCCGATGCCATGTTAATGGTGGTATGCAGCCTTAATGCTTGAGTATCTAACTCTTCCTCAGCACCGCCTTCTAAGCTGTATACCACCATTTTTGTAGCAAAAGCGATGATCACTAATACCACTAAAATTTCTATTAAACTAAAGCCTCTGCTTTTTGCATGGCGCTGCTTAAGGCTTGCTTTCATAGCAAGCCTCTAGCATTAACATATTCATACAAAACAGTGTACTTAAGCATTATTGCTTTTCTTCGTCCCAGTTACCGATATCATCATCAGTACCTACTTCACCATCTGGGCCCATAGAAAAAATATCAAACTTGCCAATTTCACCTGGGCTAATTAGCTGATATAGATTACCCCATGGATCTTCTGGTAATTCATTAATAAAACCACCGTCAGGGAAACGTTTTGGAACCGGTTCAATGCTTGTTTGAGTAACTAGCGCTTCAAGACCTTGCTCTGTGCTTGGGTAGCTCTTATTTTTAAGCTTGTATAAGCTCATTGCATCTTCTAATTGTTGAATATCTAGATGCGCTTTATCGATAGCAGCCTCTTCTTGCTGACCCATAATGTTAGGTGCAACAATTGACATAATCATCCCGATGATAACCAGTACCACCATCACTTCTAGTAAAGAAAAACCTGATTGTTTATTCACGTAATTACCTCATTATTCTAAAAACATTAAGTAAAAATGGTTTAGGTAAAACCATTAATATATTTAAAAGTTTATTCTAACTTAAAGTCCAACAGCTTTATTCATCGCCATTATTGGCTGTAATATTGCCATTACTATAAATAATACAATAACCGCCATTGAGGCGATCATCGCAGGCTCTAGTAGTTTAAGCGATACATTAACCATGCTCTCAAATTCGCGATCTTGGTTATTTGCAGCACGCTCTAACATTTGCTCTAGTTCACCTGATTTTTCACCACTTGCTATCATATGCAGCATCATTGGTGGAAACAACTTAGTTTGCTGAAGTGCAGCTCTTAAGCTTGCACCCTCACTCACTCTGTCGGATGCATCTGCAACCGCTTTTTTAATTTTTTCGTTAATTAATACGCCGCCCGAGATACGCATCCCCTCGAGTAATGGTACCGAGCTTGACGATAAAATACTTAAAGTACGTGCAAAACGTGCGGTGTTAATACCACGAGCCACTTTACCTATACCTGGCATATGTAGCACTCGGTCATCCCACCAAAAACGTATTTTAGGCTGCTTAAGTGCATGCTTAATACCAATGGCTATAGCTGTAATCGCTATTAAACTAATAAACCAATAATTTTGCACAAAATGGCTGCCTGCCATAACCCATTCGGTTGTCCAAGGAAGTACTTGTTTTGTTTTTTCAAACGTTTTTAATATTTTTGGTACTACGGTGCCCAGTAATACCGACACAATACCAATTGCAAATACCACTAATATAATGGGGTAAACCATAGCCTGAGTTATTTGGCTACGCATATGTTGGCGCTGCTCGGTATAGTCGGCTAAACGATTAAGTACTTGGTCAAGGTGACCCGACTTTTCGCCTGCGGCTACCATTGCACGATATAAATCGTCAAAAACATGAGGAAACTCACTAAGGCCATCGGCAAGTGTGTAACCTTCAACCACTTTTGAGCGTACCGACATAAGCATACGCTTTAAACGCGGCTTTTCGCATTGCTCAGCAACCGCCATAACAGCGCCTTCAACAGGGAGTGCCGATTGAATAAGTGTTGCTAATTGCCTTGTAATTAGTGCTAAGTCTGAGGTTGAAATTGTCGGTTTAAAAAAGCCACCGAGTAAAGGGGCTTTTTCACCTTTGACTTGTTTATCACTTTGCGCCGCAGGGACAACTTCAAGCGGCGTAAGTTTTTGATCACGTAAAGTTTGGCGAATTTGTTTAGCTGTATCGGCTTCTAAAATGCCTTTTTTTTCTTTACCTCGGCCATCTAAGGCACGGTATTCAAACGCCGCCATAGTTAACCTTCCTCACGGGTAACACGCAATACTTCTTCAAGTGTTGTTTTACCTACAAGTACACGGCTACACCCATCTTGGCGAATACTTGGGCTGCGCTTACGAATGTATTTTTCTACGCTTTGCTCGCCTTTACCGTTGTGAATCATTTCGCGTATTGTTTCATCAACTACAAGTAACTCGTGAATACCCGTACGACCACGATAGCCATTAAAGTTACACTCTTCACACCCTACTGCTCGATAGATTGTCGGTTGGCTTTCAAAAGGAACCCCTAACAGCTGGCATTCATGCTCATCAGCCGTGTGACCTTCTTTGCAGGTATTACACAATGTACGTACTAGCCGTTGCGACAACACACCGAGTAACGACGATGAAAGTAAGAATGGTTCAACACCCATATCTTCCATACGTGTAATTGCACCCGATGCGGTATTAGTATGCAGAGTAGACATAACAAGGTGGCCGGTAAGTGACGCTTGAACACCAATTTGCGCAGTTTCAAGGTCGCGTATTTCACCCACCATTACTACATCAGGATCTTGGCGTAATATTGCACGTAAACCACGTGCAAATGTCATATCAACTTTTGCATTAACTTGTGTTTGCCCAATGCCTGGAATTTCGTACTCTATCGGATCTTCAACGGTAAGAATATTGCGATCGCGTGAGTTAATTTGGCTCATACCAGCATATAGAGTGGTACTTTTACCAGAGCCCGTTGGCCCTGTTACCAAAATAATACCGTGGGGTTTACTAATTAAATCTGAAAACAATGCACGATTATCTGCGGTCATACCTAAATCTTCTAGATCTAAACGCGCGTTGTTTTTATCAAGTAAACGCAGTACTACACGCTCACCGAAGCTCGATGGCATTGTAGACACACGCACATCAACTGCACGTCCGGCAATACGCAAACTAATACGACCATCTTGTGGAATGCGTTTTTCGGCTATATCAAGCTTAGCCATTACTTTAATACGAGACACAAGTAACGATGCAAGTTTACGATTAGGTTTAAGTACTTCTTTAAGCACGCCATCGACCCTAAAGCGAATAACAAGCTCTTGTTCGAAGGTTTCGATATGAATATCAGAAGCCCCTTCTTTAATCGCTTCACTTAGCATGGCGTTAATAAGCTTGATTATTGGCGCATCATCGTCACCAGCTAGTAAATCTTCAGTTTGCGGAAGTTCATCAGCAAGTGAGAATAAATCAACCTCGTTGCCAATATCTTCCATCATTTGTTGTGTTTCAGAGCTATCACGTTGGTATGACGCTTCAAGCAATAGCTCAAATTTATCATCAGCCAATTGCTCAAGTGTAAAACCATGGCCTGCGATACGGCGTACTTCTAATAGTACTTCCACATCTAGCTCACCACGGTAGTAAACTATACGGTGATCTTTGTTTTTGCCAAGCAACACACCTGCACGTCTTGCATAGGAAAACGGCAAACGCTTTGCTGGTAACTCAACTAACACATCACTCGTTAATAGCTCATCCTGATTATGCGTTTTAGGATGAACCACATCTTGGTTTATCTCTTGAATCGCATTAGTCATCTTTACGCTCTTGTGCATTTTGTTTACGCAGAGACTCTTCATACGTAGGGGGAAGTACTAATTCGTCATTCCACTCAGGTAAAATAGGCGTATCAGTCATTGGCATTAACTCAATACCGTCTTCTTTTTGTTTAAACTGCTCACCACGAATAAAGTTATATTTATTAAAGCTTAACTTATTCATGCTTACACCATCACGAATAATGGTTGGGCGAATAAACACAATAAGATTACGCTTACGGCGCGTTGTATTTGTTGATCTAAACAAGTGGCCTAAAATAGGGATATCGCCTAATAACGGCACCTTAGAAACACTTTCTTGTACGTCTTCGTCAATTAAACCACCAAGTACAACCATACCACCATCATCGGCCATTACCGTGGTTTTAATTGAACGCTTATTTACTGAAATATCAACCGCAGTTGCACCACTTACGCTCGATACTTCTTGCTCAATAGTAAGCTGTACTGCAGAGCCATCATTAATCTGAGGCGTAACAACCAATTTAATACCGACTTCTTGACGCTCAACTGTTTGAAATGGGTTTGCATTGTTACTGCCTGTTTGTGAGCCTGTAATAATAGGTACTTCTTGACCGACTAAAATAGAGGCTTCTTCGTTATCCATTGTAGTTATAGAGGGTGTAGCCAAAATGTTCGAATTTGTATCAGTAGCAACAGCCTGAATAATTGCGCCCCAATCATTTTTAACAACGCCCAGCGCTAAACCATTAATGCCACTAAGTAAGGAGGCTAATGGACCATAGTCACCTTCTGTTGTTTCCGTATACGGCGTTACCGTACCTGATTCAGTTCCTATTATATTTTTAGTAACGGTTACATCTTGTGCTTGCTCTGCAGCAACAGCTAATGACCCAACGGGAACCGTAGTGCCGTTGTTAAACTGCAACATACCGCCCTGCTCAGAAATCCACTGCAGGCCTAAATTAACCCCGTCGCCTTCCATTACTTCAATAATAATCGCTTCAACCAGTACTTGGGCACGGCGAATATCAAGGCGTTCAATTACTGATTCTAATGATCGCATTGTGTCTGGCTGTGCGGTGATAATTAATGAGTTTGAGTCTGGGTGAGACTCTATACTGCTTTCATTATTGCTTCTGCTACGGGTCTTAGTAGTACCGCCTTGTGCATCTTCAACAAGTGACTTACTAACACCTTGCAATACTTTTACTAAATCTTCAGCTTTAGCATAATTTAGGTAAAACACCTTAGTATTACCTTGGCTTTCTAGCTCACCATCTAAGCGCTTAATAAGCTCAATAGCACGTGTACGTGCTTGGCCTTCACCACTTACAATAACGCTATTAGTTCGGCCATCAGCCACAACTTTTGGAATTAAAAATTCAGGCACACTGCCTTTACCGCTGTCTTTATAAATATTGTCTACTACAGAGACAACATCATCTGCCGTCGCATATTTAAGCTTAACAATGTCTACACGCTTGTCACCCGCCTGATCAACAGAGCGAATAATCTCAACTAAGCGATTAACCGATGCAGCATGACCTGTTAGCATCATTACGTTAGCCGCATTAAAGTTAGCAACGTGGCCACCATCTTTTTGATCGCTAAATTGACGAACTAGAGGACCAAGCTCCTGCACACTTACATTTTTAACACGTACAACACGCGTAATCATCATGTCGCCGCTAGCTTCACTACCTTCGTCAATAAGTGGCACATTTGATTTTTTAGCGTCTGAACTTTTTTCTACCTTAATTATGCCATTGTCCATTTCAACAGCTGAGTAGCCATAAACTTCCAATACATTTAAGAAGAACTGATAATAAAGTGCTTCGTCCATTAACTCATAGCTGCGAACATTTACCTTTCCGCGCACGTTAGGGTCAATAATGACTGTTTTATTAAGGTTTTTACCAACAATATTAATGAACTCGTTGATATCAGTCCCTTTAAAGTTAGCAGCATATTCAACAGCAGAAACAGACAAAGAAATACTTGCCGCCAAAAAAAGTGCTGCGTACTTAGCTAACCCTTTTTTAATTTTTTTGAGGTGTAGCACCTGAACCATCGTATTAAAACTCCAAAGCTAAATTATTGCAGACTAAATTGCACATCAATTTGTTCACCATCACGCTCTATAGTGATATTGGCATCTGTACTATTACGCAGCTCATTAATAGCTGACATAGCCTGTTTTAAATCTGTTAGTTGATAGCCATTTATAGAAATGGCTAAATCGTTATTTTTTAAACCCATTTGCTTAAACAGCTCCGGCTCTTTACCTGGACTTAAGCGATATCCAATTAGCTCACCATCATTCATGGCTTGTGAAACACGTATATAGTCAAATAGCTTGCCCGGCTCTTCGAGTAACTCTTCACGTGTTTCTATAATTGCTTCTTTAACGTCTGGATCTGCAGTGGCATCTATTTGTAGATCACTTGGTTCTAATTTTTGCGGACCCATTTCAGCATCATCACGCGCAGCGAGTACTGGCATAGACACCTTCTTACTGAAATCGAGTCCATCAAGCATTAATGTTTCAAAGCGTCCATTAACACTCAAAATAATACGATCCGGCAATATTTGTGCAACTTCAGCACGCGTACCCGATACTACTTCATCAACAAGATAGCTTACTTGCTTACCTTGTGATTCAATAATTGCGATACCTGCTTTGTCATCGTTATTAACCGCTACAATGCCGGTTAAATTGATACTTAAGCGCGTTTCTGGCGCATTATTTATTACCTGCGATTGCTTTGCAGTATTATTGTTGTTTGTTACAGTTTTTTTACCAAATAAAAATTGCTCAATAATATGCTGCGCTGAGTTGTTACTCGCACCAGATGACTGGTTAGCATAATGAGTAGGGGTAAGTAGAGTTACTGGTGGTTTTGGCCACAAAAGCCAAACAAGTTTTGATAATAAAAATGCAAGATAAACAACAACTAACAGTGTCACTAATGCACTTAACTTAGCATGCGGTAAACGAGTTAAAAATTGTTTTAGTTGTTGGATTTGCTGTTCCATAAATAGTGTTCTTATTTTAATTTACTGCGTTAGCGCGTACCCATAGTACCCTTTCATTTTTCTTTCAACAAGCACACTAATATTAAACTTTGTAAACAGATTAAATTAACTTTACATAACAGTACAAAAAGTAAACTGCCGTTGTAATACCTTCATCCTACGATGATTTCATGATAAATTTTAAGCTATAAAAACGTGGGGAAATGCCTTATGAGTAAAAAAAGTAATGCTAATACCAGCTCAGACCCTGTAGATGGGTTAAAAGTTCGATTAGATAAATGGTTATGGGCTGCGCGATTTTATAAAACTCGTGCAGTTGCACGCGAAATGGTGCAAGGCGGCAAAGTACATTATAATGGGCAACGTACAAAAGCGAGTAAAATAGTAGACGTTGGCGCAAAAGTAAAACTGGCTCAGGGCGTAGATGAAAAGCTGATAACTATACTCTCAGTGCTTGAAAAACGTCAAAGCGCCCCCATTGCACAGACCATGTATCAAGAATCTGATGCAAGTATTGCTAAACGCGAAGAGAACAGCATCGCACGCAAAAATAACAGCTTTTTTGCTCCTCATCCGGATAAAAAACCGGATAAAAAGCAAAGACGCGAACTTTTAAAAATGAAATCAAGTTAGGTATAGCCGCTCATGCAACAAGATTTACTTCACCGTTATTTATTCAACGAACTAGATGTTCGTGGCGAACTCGTACAAATCGAGAATGCTTATAATGAAATGATTGCCGACCATAATTACCCAGACCCTGTTAAAGCATTACTAGGTGAGTTACTTGTTGCAACCTGTTTATTAACCGCCACTTTAAAGTTTGAAGGTGAAATTGCAGTACAGCTTCAAGGTGATGGCCCAGTTAAATATGCAGTTATAAATGGTGATGATAAACAAAACATGCGTGGTATTGCACGCCTGCAAAGCGAAATTACGGGCACAACTGTAAAAGAGCTTATTGGTCAAGGCTATATGGTGATCACTATTACACCAAGTAAGGGTGAACGTTACCAAGGTATAGTTCCGCTAGAGCATGATACTCTGAGTGAATGTATCGAAAGTTACTTTGAGCAGTCAGAGCAATTAAAAACACGCCTTTGGTTTGCAACCGACACAACAGAAGGTAGCGCAAAAGCATGTGGTCTATTTTTACAAGTACTCCCAGTTGATAAACAAAAATCAATTGAAGACTTTGCACACCTAGAAGCATTAAGTAACACCATTAAAGATGAAGAACTATTACACCTTGATGCTAATACTGTCCTTACACGCCTTTATCACGAAGATAATCCTCGCGTATTTGAACCTCAAGCGATTAAATTCAAATGTGGTTGTAGTCGTGATAAGACAATTACTGCACTTGTTAATATTGGACAAGAAGAACTACTTAAAGACGTAGCTGAAAAAGGGTCTGTTAATATTAACTGTCATTACTGTTTAAAAGAGTATGTTTTTAACGAACAAGATATAAAAAGCATTTTCAACTAAATGTTCAGCTTCATCTATATATAGTAATTAAAGCCGCAAAATATGCGGTTTTATATTATAAAAAGATGATACCGGTGTCATCTTTTCTGCTAATTTCATGACACCGGTATCATTGAAATTATTCATGTTTTTTCTTAAATATATGTGTTTTTAGAGGCTTTACGGGCTCGAATATCTTAAAACCTTCTGTTACTATAATTTCAGTTTAAGGGCACTGATAACCCCAGAGCTATCCGTTCAAACTCTCACACATAGTTAGGTATAAACATGACTACAGGCGCTACACGTTTTGTCGATTTAACCGCAGCTGAACTTGTCGAGCATGCGATCCGCCGTGGCGAAGGTACTTTAGCCGCAAATGGTGCTTTTGTTGCAATTACAGGAAAACGAACTGGTCGTTCACCAAAAGATCGTTTTATTGTACAAGAAACAACAACTCAAAATGATATTCAATGGGGCAACGTTAATCGTCCATTTGATGCAGACAAATTTGACGCATTATGGGCTCGCGTAGAATCACATGTTCAAAGTAATGACCACTTCACCTCTCACCTAGAAGTTGGCGCAGACCCTGAGCATTATCTACCTGTAGTTGTAACTACAGAAACAGCGTGGCACCATATTTTTGCCAAAAACATGTTTATCGAACCGCAGAACTATAACGCTTCAAACTTACCACAATGGCAAGTAATGAACGTTCCTTCGTTTGTATGTGAGCCAGAACGTGATGGCACAAATAGCGATGGCACCGTCATTATTAACTTTGCGCAGCGTAAAGTATTACTAGCAGGTATGCGTTACGCCGGTGAAATGAAAAAATCGATGTTTTCTGTACAAAACTTCCTACTACCAGCAAAAGGTGTATTACCAATGCACTGTTCTGCTAATGTTGGTGAAGCAGGCGATACAGCATTATTCTTCGGTTTATCTGGTACGGGTAAAACAACACTTTCAGCAGATCCTACTCGCTTTTTAATTGGTGATGACGAACATGGTTGGGCACCTGGAAGCGTGTTTAATATTGAAGGCGGTTGTTATGCTAAATGTATCGACCTGTCACAAAAGAATGAACCTGTAATTTGGAATGCTATCCGCTTTGGCACTATTTTAGAAAATGTAGTGTTAGATGAAAAAGGCGTTCCAGATTTTAACGATACTAGCCTTACTCAAAATAGCCGTGCAGCATATCCACTTGAACACGTTGAAAAACGTAAAGTAGAAAACCGCGCAGGAGAACCTAAGGCTGTTGTATTTTTAACTTGTGATGTAAGCGGTGTATTACCACCCGTTTCTATACTTAGCGAAGAAGCTGCTGCTTTTCACTTTTTAAGTGGATACACAGCAAAAGTTGGTTCTACTGAGATTGGTTCAACTAGCGATATTGAATCAACATTTTCGACATGTTTTGGCGCACCATTCTTCCCACGCCCTGCTGGTGTTTACGCTGAGCTTCTTATGAAGCGTGTACGCGAGTTTGGCGCTAAAGTGTACCTTGTGAATACAGGTTGGACTGGCGGCCCTTACGGCACAGGTAAACGTTTTGATATCCCAACTACTCGTGCAGTAATTGATGCAATCGTATCTGGTAAATTAGCGGGTGTTGAAACTCAGCACATTGATGTTTTAAACCTAGATGTACCGGTAGCAGTTCCAGGTGTAGATACTAACTTACTTAACCCAATTAATACGTGGGAAGACAAAGCTAAGTACAATGAATATGCAGCAAAACTTGCCGCAGACTTCACTGAAAACTTTGCTAAGTATGACGTATCAGACGATATAAAAAATGCAGGACCTAAAGCTTAAATAAGCTTCAAGCTTGTACTTTAACGCCAGCCAAGAGCTGGCGTTTTACTTTCTAAATACCTAATTTAATAAGTGCGACAAAATGCCGCACAACTCATATCAAAAAACCATATAATATACCGCGTAATTAATCATTCTTTAATGCCCAATAAACCTGCATTACTCATTACGACTATTTAATTAATGACACTAAAGCTTTCATGGCGAAAAATATTCAGGCGGTTACATTTATACTTAGGGCTCTCGGTAGGTGTTTTACTTGCTATTATTAGCCTTTCTGGCTCCGTATTAGTTTATTACCCACAAATAGACTCACTGTTAAATCCAATTAATGACACTACCACTAATACAAAACCACCTAATTGTGATCAAGCATATAATACGCTAAGAGCCAATTTTCCTATAAAACTAGGGCCATAGCGATTAGAAAACACAGGTGTGAACTCAATTATACCCGCACGCTACTACAATCCCATAGAAACAAAAGAGCAAGGCTTTGCTCCCTTAATGGTATGGCTATCTAGCAGTAGTGATAAAGTAATACGTAAAAACTATTGGGGAAAATACTTAGTAACTTGGATGTACAACTTACATTTTTCATTACTAACAGGAGCAACGGGCACTCTCGTTGTTGGCTATATAGGCATAGCCTCAATAGTTCTTCTTATCTCTGGATTCTTTGCTTGGTTTCCAAAGCCTGGGCAGTGGGTAAAGACACTAAAATTTAAATCTCGTAGCTCTAAAATAGGTTTGCTATACGACTGGCATAAACTAATTGGTTTAACCTTCTGCATACCGCTACTAGCTTTAACTGTTACAGGTGTTATGCTCGCTATTCCAAAACAAACAGATCCTATATTAATAGCCCTAGTTGACGATATAAACTCCCCACCAAAAACACAAATACAGCCTTGTAAACAATTCAATATTCCTTTATCGCAAGCAATACTAATAGCACAAAAAGCATTACCGAGTGCGCGTTTAGCTTGGATTGAAACACCCTCAAACTTAAATGCTATTTACAGATTTAGATTTCAAACTGTAGACGATCCTTCGTATCGCTTCCCACATAGCTATATAGAAGTTAATGCACTTACAGGAAAGTTAGAGAGCGTGTTTAATATAGATAAGCAAAGTACGGCTAGTAAAATAAAAAACTGGATACACCCTCTACATCACGGCAGCATTGGCGGTAACATTTTAAAAGTCATTTGGGTGCTGAGTGGCTTTGGACCTGCTGCATTGTTCTTTATTGGCGTATATAGGTGGTTAGTTAGAACCAAGAAAATATAAAAATAAAATAAACTTTACGCCAATCTCCCTAGTTAAATGATCTATTTGAGGACAAAAATTTCTTTATTTCGTTGTTCTCGCCAATTACTCCTAAGTTGCTCAACCTTCTGTATCCATGCAATCGTATATCAGAAATTTCTAACGCAATTAACGTCAAGTTCAATCCACCAAATTGATTAGGTATTATTGCCGATTAGTATAATTATCAGGTATGTGTATTTATTCTGCACGCGCTAAAACTACAGTTAGTTACAGATGTAATGCGGTAAATCACTTAGGTAAACTTAGCGCACAATAGTGCCACCCAATTAATTGCTTACTAGTGTCTGTAAATAAGGCTATATACCTAATGGGAATGTCTAATAGGCTACTGAATAGTTAAAGCAAGGCTCTTTACAATGTGAAGCCTGCGTAATGTCACGATACCCACAGCGGTGGAGAGTCACGTAGTAAATGCTAATTTATTGGCCGACTGAGATATTAAGGGATTTTGCTGTGATTTTAACGTCGGGAGTCGCTACGCTCGGCCGACCTACGTGATGTGTGTTGATGTGAGTGTGTGTTAATTGCGCGCATTTCACTTTTCTGCAGACGTAAAAAAGCCCGAATTGTTAAATTCGGGCTTTCTACAATTTGAAGCCTGGTAATGTCCTACTTTCACATAGCAAATGCTACACTATCATCGGCGCTGT
>NZ_JBEOOL010000042.1:0-26414 GCF_040309225.1 Pseudoalteromonas sp. GW168-MNA-CIBAN-0100
CATCGTCTAGAGGCCTAGGACACCGCCCTTTCACGGCGGTAACAGGGGTTCGAATCCCCTTGGGGACGCCACTTACTATTTATAGTATTGTATTAAGCAGTGCGACACCGCACTCTCTATGCACGACGTTATCAAGAGTACTAATCTCTTGGGGACGCCACTTACTATTTTAAGTATTGTATAAAGCAGTGTTACATAACACTCTATATGCACGATGTTATTAAGAGTATCAATCTCTTAGCTATGTCATTTACTACTTAGATAGGGAAGTGCAGTGTTATTAGAATAAAACCACAAATTAATACCCTCATTTTACACTTCATTTTTATATCAATCTATTTACACTTTGTTACAAAACCAAACCCATAATCGCTCCATATTCCTTGTTGTACTTTTAATTAGTCTTTAAACTCATTGAGTTAATTTAAATATGGACTAAAAAATGAAACTCACAAAAATTGCACTTGCTGTTTTACTTGCATCAGGGTTGGCTGCATGTAATAGCTCAACTCAAGCTGTTGATAAAAATATTGTTACAGAAACATCAATTCCTGGCGTTACACTTATTGAATCAGTGAAATCTAATGCAGGTGAAATCAACATACCGTATAAAAAATATAAACTAGATAACGGTTTAACTGTAATTGTGCATGAGGATCATTCAGATCCCTTAGTACACGTTGATGTAACATACCACGTTGGTTCTGCTCGCGAAGAGTTGGGTAAGTCAGGCTTTGCTCACTTTTTTGAGCATATGATGTTTCAAGGTTCAGAGAATGTTGCTGATGAGGAACATTTTAAAATAATATCTGAAGCAGGCGGTACTTTAAATGGTACAACTAACTCAGATAGAACAAATTATTTTGAAACAGTACCTGTAAATCAATTAGAAAAAATGTTGTGGCTAGAAGCTGATCGAATGGGCTTTTTACTCGATGCTGTAACCCAAGAAAAATTTGAAGTACAACGCGAAACAGTAAAAAATGAGCGCGGCCAACGTGTTGATAATCGCCCTTATGGTCGTTTAGGTGAACGTGTTGCTCAAGCGATGTATCCAGATGGTCATCCATATTCATGGCCAGTAATTGGTTTTATGGACGATCTTAATCGCGTAAATGTAAATGATTTAAAAGCATTCTTTTTAAAGTGGTATGGTCCTAATAATGCAACGCTTACTATTGGTGGCGATATCAACGCTAATGAAATACTGCCATTAGTTACTAAATACTTTGCACCAATTCCAAAAGGCCCTGAAATCCCTACAGTAGAAAAAACAGCTGTAACACTAGATGCTGATAGATATATTTCAATGGAAGATAAGGTACATTTACCTTTATTAAGTATGAGTTTCCCAACTACTTACGCTCGCTCTGAAGATGAAGCACCTCTTGATATACTTGCTGAAATATTGGGTGGTGGTAATAATTCACTACTATACAAAAACTTAGTTAAAACTCAACTTGCTGTTCAAGCAAGTGCAAATCATCCATGCCAAGAGTTAGCGTGTTCAATTAGTCTTTATGCTTTACCAAATCCTACAGCAGGGAAAACGTTAGCTGATATGGAAAAAATCATTCGTGATTCATTTGTTGAATTTGAAGAGCGTGGCGTTACACAAGATGATTTAGATAAAGTAAAAGCTAAAATAGAATCGGGTGCAATTTTTGGTCTGCAAAGCGTATCAGGAAAAGTCTCTCAACTAGCCGCGTCAGAAACGTTTACAGGTAACCCAAATTCAGCTAAAGATGAGATTGCACGTTATAACAAAGTTACAAAAGCTGATGTTATGCGTGTTTTTAATCAATATATCAAAGGTAAATCTGCCGTTATTATGAGTGTTGTACCAGAAGGGCAAACTCAACTTATAGCTGCTCCAGACAACTTTACGCCTAAATCGCATGATTTTGGAGGTCCATCTACAACTTCAGCTGATGATTTAGTGGCACGAAGAGCTGTTGATACATTTGATCGAAGTGCTCATCCAGAGGCCGGCGCAAATCCTGCTGTTGATGTTCCTACTCTTTGGCAAACTAAGACCGAAAACGGTATTAAAATATTAGGTACTCAAAGTACAGAAACGCCAACTACCGCTATTTTCATTAAAGTTCCGGGTGGCCTGTACAGTGAGCAAGCTAGTAAAGTGGGTTTATCATCAATAACTGCATCGTTAATGAGCGAGTCAACGCAAAACTACACTACAGAGCAGATGAGTAACGCGCTTGAAAAACTAGGTAGCCAGGTAAGTATCTACTCAGATAAAACACATACAAATGTGTATGTTTCTAGCTTAACCAAGAATGTAGATGCAACGCTAAAGCTTGTCGAAGAAAAGTTATTTAAACCAGCATTTAATGCAGATGACTTTGAGCGTAATAAAAAGCAAATCATTCAAAATATTCAACATTCAATGAAGGATGCTGGGTATTTAGCATCTAATACATATAGTAAATTACTATATGGCAACAATATAGCTGCACTTCCAAGTACTGGAACGCTTAATAGTATAGAGGCTATTACACTTGCTGACGTTAAAGCTTTTTATAGCGCAAACTTTAAACCGCAGGGCGCTCAAGTAATTATTGTTTCTGATTTAAAAGAGTCAACAATTGAACCAAAAGTTAAAGCTACACTTACAAATTGGAAAGGTAAATCGAGCTTAGTAGCGGTTGATTTCAGTGAACCTAAAGTAGAAACTAATGTAATTTATTTGGTTGATAAACCAGACGCTCCTCAATCAGAAATTCGTATTGGTAAACGCGATATGGTTGAAGATATTACAGGTGAGTTCTTTAAAGCTAACTTGATGAACTTTGCACTTGGTGGCACGTTTAACAGCCGTATCAATTTAAATTTACGAGAAGATAAAGGCTACACTTACGGTGCTCGCTCTCGTTTCTGGGGTGATAAAACATCAGGTGGCTTTACCGCTTCTGCAGCGGTGAGAGCCGACTCTACTGCAGCGTCTATTACAGAGTTTACTAATGAGCTTAATAACTATGCTCAAAACGGTGTCACTGACGAAGAGCTTATGTTTATGCGTAAGGCTATCAATCAAAAAGATGCGCTTAAATACGAAACGCCTAATGCAAAACTTGGCTTTTTAGCACAAATATTAGAGTTCGATTTAAAACCTAGCTTTGTAAAAGAAAGAAATGAGATTGTTAGCAATATTAGCAAAGAAGAAGTTAACGCCTTAGCTAAAAAACACTTAAATACTAAAGACATGATTTATTTAGTAGTGGGTGATGCTAAAACACTTCGTCCAGAGCTCGAAAAATTGGGTATGAAAGTTGTTGACTACAGCCTTTAATATTTAAATAAATGATTAGAATTATAAAGCAGCTTTTTTAGTTGCTTTTTTTTTGCCTAATTGTAGAGTGTTGAATTTTTTGTGAAGTAGATTACAAAGAGCAGCTACAGCGTCTTTCCTTAAGATATAAAATATAGTTTCGTAGCTTAAGCCTTCAAATAACACCCCATTCCTAGCTCTTTTATTCAGTACTTATAAAGATTCGATTTGGTAGCATAAATTTAAACATCCAACTTTATTAGGAGGATTTATGGCAAGTGGATGGGCACGAGACGGTGCAATTCAAGATCAAATTGATGCGAGTGTTAATGACGCCGTACAGTATGCAAGAAGCAATTTAATATCTGGCGCAAGTGCAGAGCTATGTGATGAGTGCGATGAGAAAATCCCACAAGCACGAAGACTCGCGTTACCAGGAGTGCGCTACTGTGTTGCATGTCAAGCTGCAATAGAAGGTAATGATGCTAGCGCTAAATCGTTTAATAGACGTGGCAGTAAAGATAGTCAGTTGCGTTAAAAAGGTGCTGAAAAGCACCTTTTTACTTAATACCAATCTGCATAAATATTTGAACAATTTATAAAATTAAACCCCTCCATAGTTATACCAACCAGCATAAATCTTTGATCAATTTAACGAATTAAATTGCACTATAACGTCGTTAAAAATTTTTATTTAGAACAACTAGATACAAAAATTTTTGCCTAGTCCTAGCGTAATTTTCTTAACGTTAAATAGACCCCATATATAAGCAGATTGGCATTAAGCAAATTGTTATAACTTGAATTAGTTGGTAGGTAATTTAAAATTTACTCATGTCATCTTTTTTCTGAATTAGCTCAATTGCATAGCCATCAGGGTCTTTTACAAAAGCAATTTCAGTAGTGCCGCCTTTTACTGGTCCAGGTTCACGACTAACATTACCACCGGCTGCTCTAATATCAGCACAGGCCTTGTAAATATCATCAAACTCAATGGCAATATGACCATATCCATTACCCAGGTCGTAGCTATCTTCGTCCCAGTTATAAGTTAACTCTAATACTGTATTATCTGCTTCCTCGCCATATCCAATAAAAGCAAGAGTGTATCTGTATTCACTGTTATCAGCTCTGCGTAATTCTTTCATACCTAATACTTCAGTATAAAAAGCAATTGATTTGTCTAAATCCGCAACACGCAGCATAGTATGTAATAAACGCATTATTCAGTTCCTTTAGTGATTTTTCAAAGTTCAGTATATTTTTAACTAAGCGCTATTATTAGGCGCATTTTGTGGTTTTTATATGTATTAGCCATATATGTAGGCGTTACGTACAAATCACAACCTCAATACCATTTAGAGTTGGAAGCTGTTCACGTATGGTCTTTATAATTTTACCAATAACATCAACTGTAAATTACCAATTAATGAACTATTTTATTGAATTTTGCATATTTAAATAAAGAACACTCAATTATTGGTCAACCTATTAGTATAAAAAAAGTTACTGATTGTTCAACAAAAATTAACCTATGTCTGATTGGGTTTGTTATGTCTAACTATTTGTTTTTAATTGATATTAAATTTATTTGTATGTAATTTGTAAAAATACGGGATTTACTTGGTTAACTTATTGGTTGACAAAAAAGGCGTATGGTAATACAGTTTTTGCATACCAATTGGTAAGTTGCTTGGTTTGAGTGAATACAATGTATTGGTAATTAATCAGAGTTACGTTTTGCACAGGTTAATTTATAAATAACTCAAGCTTAAAGTTACTCTACAAATTGAAACAAAGACACAGCGTATTTTAAAGTAGATTTTACTTGTTCTTATAAAAGTATGCGCCACATATTTAGGAGTTATTCATGTCAAAACCAGTCATCGGTTTCATCGGCTTAGGCTTAATGGGCGGCAACATGGCCGAAAATTTACAAAACAAAGGCTATGAGCTAATTGTTATGGACCTTAGCAAAGATGCGGTTGCAGCATGTGTCGCTAGAGGCGCAAAAACAGCAAGCACTGCTAAAGAGCTAGCTGAAGGTTCAGATATTGTTATGTTTTGTCTTACAACTTCTGCCGTTGTAGAAAAAATCATTTATGCAGAAGACGGTATCCTAGCGGGTATTAAAGAAGGTGCAGTACTAGTTGATTTTGGTACTTCTATTCCATCATCTACTAAAAAAATTGGTGCTGATTTAGCAGCTAAAGGCGCAGGCATGATTGATGCTCCTCTTGGTCGTACACCAGCACATGCTAAAGACGGCCTTTTAAACATCATGGCTGCAGGCGATATTGATACATTCAATAAAGTTAAACCAGTACTAGAAGATCAAGGTGAAAACGTTTTCCATCTTGGCGAGCTAGGTGCAGGTCATACAACTAAGCTTATCAACAACTTCATGGGCATGACTACAGTATGTGCTATGTCACAAGCATTTGCAGTTGCAGAGCTTGCCGGTGTTGACCGTCAACAACTTTTTGACATTATGTCGACTGGTCCATCTAACTCACCGTTTATGCAATTTTGTAAAAACTATGCAGTTGATAATGTTAGCGACCTTGGTTTCTCGATTGCTAATGCAAACAAAGATTTAGGCTACTTCCTACAAATGGTAGAAGACCTAGGTACTGAATCAAAAATCGCTGAAGGTTCATCAGCTAACCTACAAGCAGCGTTTGACGCTGGTATGGGTCAAGGTAACGTTCCTGAAATTTTTGATTATTTCAAAAAGCTAGAAAAGTAATACTTCTCGACCTTATTGAGCGCTTTAAGCTTTTAGCTTAAGGCGCTTTAACACACATGACACCAATTGACTAAAGTCTTTGTGCAATGTCAGCTTTTTTAAATTCTGATGAAGCACTACTTTCAGTCACAACGAAAAAGAGTTAACTATGCGTTTGATTAACACAATAAAGCTTAGTCTAGTTCTCATCGGTTGCATATCCACACAAATAGCGGCCAAAGATTATTTTGTAGAAAGTAAACAAGCTTTTAATGATATCGCAGCTAATCTAGTTGCTGGCGACAAAGTAGTACTTAAAAATGGTACTTGGTCTGACTTCGAAATCCTACTTGAAGGCCAAGGTACAAAAAACTCTCCTATTTTATTGACCGCTGAAACTAACGGTAAAGTAATTTTATCGGGTCAATCGAACCTAAGACTTGCAGGTAAATACCTTGAAGCCTCAGGTTTAGTATTTAAAGACGGCTACACACCGAGCTCAGCTGTAATAGAGTTTCGTAAAAATAAAAATGAATTAGCCTACAATTCACGAGTTACTCAAACAGTAATCGATAATTACAGTAATCCAGACAAACGAGAGTCTGATTATTGGGTTGCATTATATGGACAACATAACCGCTTTGATCATAGCCATTTAGTTGGCAAACGAAATAAAGGTGTGACAGTTGCTGTTCGTTTAAACACTCAAGCAAGTCAGGAAAACTATCACCGCATAGACAACAACTATTTTGGCTACCGTCCAACTTTTGGTTCAAACGGTGGTGAAACCCTGCGTATTGGCACCAGCCATTACTCATTAACTGATTCGCATACATTGGTAGAAAATAACTATTTTGAACGCACCAATGGTGAAGTAGAAATTGTGTCGGTTAAGTCAGGTAAAAACATCCTTCGTAATAACGTATTTTATGAAGCGCGCGGTACATTAACGCTGCGCCATGGTAACGGTAACCTTATAGAAGAAAATATTTTTATTGGTAATGGTGTTGACCACACAGGTGGTATTCGCGTTATCAATAAAGACCAAATTGTAAGAAATAACTACCTACAAGGTCTAACAGGGTATCGTTTTGGCAGTGGTTTTACTGTGATGAACGGCGTACCAAATTCATCTATAAATCGTTATCACCAAGTTGAAAATGCGACAATTGAAAACAACACATTTATAAATGTGCGTCATATTCAACTTGCCGCTGGTAGCGATGCTGAGCGTAGCGCTGCACCTAAAGATAGCGTAATGAAAAACAACTTAATCATAAATCAAGATGGTGAACAGCCATTTACAACATTTGATGATGTAAGCGGGCTGGTACTAAGTAACAACATTGCTGATACAAAAGTACTTTCTGAGCTAACGTACGGTGTAAAAAAAGAAAAAATCACGCTTAAAAAAGCAAGTAATGGTCTACTTTACCCAACATCTAAAAGTTTAAATGTAGGTGCAAAGCGCGATTTAAAAGTACTTAAAAAAGAAGATACCGGTGTTAGCTGGTATGCAAAAGTACCTGCTTTAGTTGATTTTGATTCTGGTAAGACACATTCTGTTAAAGCTGATGTAAGTGCATTACTAGACGCTATTGATAATGCCGAGTCGGGCGATGTTCTAGAACTAGCGCCTGGCCAGTATGATGTTTCTAAACTGGTTAAAATTGATAAAACGTTGACAATTAAAGCAAAGCAGAACACAAAGTCTAAACTTACTTTTCAACGCTCTACCTTGTTTGAAATACATGATGGCGGCAGCTTAAAACTAGATGGTTTATCTATTTCAGGTGAAAACGCGCCAGATGCAATAGGTAACAGCATTGTTCGTACGCAAAAATGGGGTATGGTTGATAATTACCGCTTTGTAATGACCAACTCAGAGTTAAATGCTTTAGATATTAATCATTCATTTCATTTCTTTATCACTGGTAAAGGTGCAATGGCTGACGAAATTATTATTACAGGTAATACCTTTAATACAGTAACAGGTGACATTTTACGTCTAAATACTGAAATTGAAGACTTAGGTGTTTATAACGCGGAATACGTTATTATAAATAATAATACATTTAATGATGTGCAAGGTGGTGTACTTAAGCTTTACCGTGGTGGTACTGATGAAAGTACATTTGGCCCTCATTTTGAAATGACAAATAACACGCTTAATAACGTTGGCCTTGGTAAGCGTAACAAAGAGCAAGCGAGCATTTATGTTCACGGTGTTCAGGTTACTAATATCAAAGATAATAAATTTGTTAAATCTGCTCCTATTGTTGTAGAGCACACAGTAGGCGAGCCTAAAACTGAAATCTCAGACAATACATTTGATGCAACCAAAGCACCAAGTGTTAAAGAGTTAAGAGTTAAAGGCCCACATACAGCAGTATTAAAAAATAACAACATTTTAAATAAGGCAGGGTAAATACTATGTACTTATTAAAATGCCAAACAGGTTTTAAAATAGCGGCTGTAGCAGCACTTACATTACTTACATCATTGGGTGCTCATGCAGCGCACCCAAACTTAGTAATTACTACTGATGACGTAAGTCATATGCGCCAAGCAATAGGCAGCGAAGGTAAATTTTCTACTGCGTTTGAGCTATTAAAAGCGCAAGTAGACGAACAAATAGCTCAACCAATTGCGGTACCTGTACCAAAAGATGGTGGTGGTGGTTATACACATGAACGCCACAAAAAAAATTATCAGCTTATGTATAACGCAGGCATCATTTATCAACTAAGCCAAGATGATAAATATGCAAATTACGTGCGTGATATGTTGCTTGAGTATGCAAAATTATACCCAACGCTTGGTCTGCATCCAAAACGTAAAATGGACTCGCAAAATCCAGGTAAGTTTTTTTGGCAAAGCCTAAATGAAGCAATGTGGCTTGTGTACACAATACAAGCTTATGATCTAATTCATGACTCGTTAAATGCCGATAACATTAAAACAATCGAGGATGACTTACTACGTCCTGTTTCGTTGTTCACATCAGTAGGCCAACCCTCTACATTTAATAAAGTACATAACCATGGAACATGGGCAACAGCGGGTGTTGGCATGGCAGGGTATGTATTAGGTGAACCTGAGTGGGTAGAAAAATCATTATACGATTTAGAAAAGTCGGGTAAAGGTGGCTTTATTAAGCAGCTAGAAATGCTGTTTTCACCACAAGGTTACTATAACGAAGGTCCTTACTATCAACGCTTTGCACTATTACCCTTTGTAACGTTTGCTAAAGCGATTGAAAACAACGAACCACAACGAAAAATCTTTGAATATCGTGATGGCATATTATTAAAAGCGATTGATACGACGATTCAACTTAGCTACAACGGTTTGTTTTTTCCAATTAACGATGCAATAAAAAGTAAAGGTATCGATACTATTGAGTTAGTTAATGGTGTAACTGCAGCGTATGGATTAACTAACGACGCAGGCTACCTTGATATTGCTAAGCAACAAGACCAAATAATTCTCTCTGGTGATGGACTAAAAGTAGCTCAAGCACTTGATAACAACATGGCAAAACCTTATTCGTTTAAATCTGTTGCCTTCGGCGATGGTAATGACGGTAAACAAGGTGCTCTAGTTGTAATGAGAACGCAGGTAGGTGGCGATCAAGCTCTACTATTTAAACCTGCTGCACAAGGCTTAGGTCACGGTCATTTTGATAAACTAACATGGCAGTTTTACGACCACGGTAATGAAATTGTATCTGATTATGGCGCAGCACGTTTTTTAAATGTAGAAGCTAAATACGGCGGTCGTTATTTACCTGAAAACGAAACTTACGCTAAACACACTGTTGCGCACAATACGGTAGTGGTTGACGAAACAACGCATTTTAATGCAAATGTTGAAGTAGGAAATAGTAATTACCCTACACTTAACTTTTTCGAAACGAATGAATACGGCACGGTTTCAAGCGGCGAAATAAGCACAGCTTATAAAGGCGTTGATCTTGAGCGTACGCTTGCACTTATTAACTTACCTGAACTACAAAGTACAGTTGCACTTGATATATTTGATGTTGCAGCAAATAAAGCACATCAGCTTGATTTGCCTTTGCATTATAAAGGTCAGCTTATAGATACCAGCTTTGAGCTAAAAGCGAATGCAACACAACTGTCTGCATTAGGTACTAAAAATGGCTACCAGCATCTATGGCTTAAAGCTCAAGCGCAACCTCAAAGTGGTTTAGCTAAAGTAACGTGGTTAAACGAAAATGGTCGCTTTTATACGCAAACGAGTTTGGTGAAAGGTGATGAGTCTTTCTTGTTTACTCAAATAGGCGCAAACGACCCTGATTTTAACTTACGCAACGAAAACGGTTTTATTCGTCGTGTTGAGGGTCAAAAGCATCATAAATTTATATCTGTATTAGAGCCTCACGGTGAATACAATCCAAGTAAAGAATATACGTTAGAAGCTGTTAGTAGAGTTACAAAGCTTGAATATAGTCAGCAGGGCGATTTAACACTTGTTGAACTTGATATTAAAGGCAAGTCATATTTAGTGGCTATTAATAAAGCACCAACCTCAGCTAAAAATACATTCAATTATCAAAATAAAGAGTTCACTTTAAATGGCCGATTAGGCGTTTATATGATGAACAATAATCAGGAGTAAATAGGATGCAAAAGCAAAGCGCAAACTTTTCATTTGGCAACGAGACTGAAATTGAAGATTTAGGAAATGGTCTAAAACGTCAAATGCTAGGTTACAACGAAGAGCTAATGGCTGTTAAAATTTGGTTTGAGAAAGGGGCTATTGGCTATAACCATGCTCACAGACATTCTCAAGTAACGTATGTTGTTGAAGGTGAATTTCACTTTAACATTGATGGCGTAACTAAAATCTTAAAACCGGGTGATAGCTGCTTAATCCCACCATTTGCTGATCATGGAGCTACCTGCCCAACAGGCGGAATCCTGATTGATACCTTTAGCCCAGCGCGTGAAGACTTTCTTGAGGATTAATTATGCAACTTAAAGGCTTACGTTGGTGGGTTATAGCGCTAATTGCGCTAGCTACCATTATTAACTATATCGACCGTCAAGCACTTAGCGTGCTTTGGCCTGATATTGTTGAAGATTTATTCCCTGATGAATCAGCATTAGAACGCAAACAAATATACGCTAATATTTCAATTGTGTTTGTATTTGCTTATGCATTTGGTCAGGCCATATTTGGTAAAATATTTGACTGGGTGGGAACACGCTTCGGTTTTGTTTTATCGATAGGTGTTTGGTCTATTGCAACCGTTGCCCATGCATTTGCACAAGGTGTACTTAGCCTTAGTATTTTTCGCGCAATCTTAGGTGTAGCCGAAGCTGGTAACTGGCCGGGCGCAGCTAAAGGTAATGCTGAATGGTTTCCTACTAAAGAGCGCGCCTTAGCACAGGGTATTTTTAACTCTGGCGCTGCTATCGGCGGTATTATTGCGATTCCTTTAATTGCATACTTAACTATCTACTTTAGCTGGCAAATGGTGTTTGTTTTTGTTGGTGTATTAGGTTTTCTTTGGTTAGTGCCTTGGTTAATTTTAGTTAAAGCGCCGCCTAGCTCTCACCCTTGGCTTACTGCCGAAGAACGTGAATATATCTTAACAGGTCAAAGACGTGTTGATGATAATGGCGATGTGACTGGCGAAGATGAAGAAGAATATAACCCGTCTACTGCTGAGTTACTCTCTCGCAAACAAAGCTGGGGTGTAATTATTGCCTCTGCTGCGATTGACCCTATTTGGTGGTTATTTGTTTTTTGGATACCTATTTACCTAAACGAAGTATACGGCATGGATGTTAAGTCTATTGGTATATACGGTTGGGTTCCTTATGTTGGCGCTATGTTTGGTGCATGGTTTGGTGGCTTACTGGCACAAAATCGACTTAAAGCCGGATGGAACACTGATAAAACACGTAAGTTAACTATTACGCTAGGCTGTTTAATTATGCTACCTGCGTTACTTGCAATGGCAAATCCAGGCGGACCAACGACAGCGGTACTAATTATGGCTGTTATTTTATTTGGTTTTCAAACTGCAATTGGTAATGTGCAAACACTACCAAGTGATTTGTTAGGCAAAAAAGCTGTAGGTACATTATCAGGTTTCTCTGGTATGGCGGCAAAACTTGGTGCTGTAGGCCTTACATCGCTTGTGCCTATTCTTACTGCTGATGGTAACTATACACCAGCATTTGTTATTGGTGCTTCTTTAGCCATTATAGCAATGGCCGCTGTTTGGATTTTAATTCCAAAAATAGAACCTCTTAAAAAGCCTCAATAATCTAGATAATAACTGCTATGCCAACATGTTTTGTATAAGCGCATAGCAGTTAACTACATAGGGTAACTTCCAAGATGAAAAATATTTACTTTATCGGTGAATGCATGGTCGAGCTTAGGGCTATGAGCGCGGCAACACTACACCAATCATTTGCAGGCGATGTTTATAATTCTGCAGTGTATTTAAAGCGTTGCTTCCCACAGGTTACTACTTCGGTTGTTACGGCTTTAGGTCAAGATAATTTAAGTAAAAAAATGCTAGAACGCTTTGAAAGTGAACAAATAAATACACAACTCGTATTTGCTCACGATACCAAAGTACCTGGCATGTATTACATAGAAACCGATGAGCATGGTGAGCGTAGCTTTATTTATTGGCGTAATGATTCTGCAGCTAAAAAGGTTGTTGATTTTTTAGATGCTGATGCACTCGAGCAGCTTAGCCAAGGTGATATGTTTTTCTTTTCAGGAATTTCATTAGCAATAATTGAAGAAAGTGCACGTGAGCATTTTTGGAAAGTTGTAGAGCAGCTCAAAGATGCTGGGGTTAAAATAGTTTTTGATCCTAACTACAGAGCGCGTTTGTGGAATAGTGTAGAGGAAACTAAAGAGCAATATCATTTAGCCTTTACGCTTGCAGATATTACCCTACCTGGCGTTGAAGATTTAACAACACTTTATGACGTTCATAGCGTAGAAGCGGTTGTTGAATATTTAAAACCTTACCAAATTGAAGAAATTGTTGTTAAAAATGGCCCTGAATCGGTAGTGACAAAAGAGGGCAATATTCTTCAAAGCCACACTATAATACCGGTAACAAATGTTGTAGATACGACATCCGCAGGCGATGCTTTTAACGGTGTTTACTTAGGTGCTCGTTTATCTGATAAACCAATTTCGAGTGCTGTACAACTTGCTGCAAAAGCCGCCGGTGCGGTTATACAACAGCCAGGCGCTATTGCTCCAAAAGATATATTTCAGCTAGCAATGGTTGAAGCTGGTACCTGATACCAATTTTATTAAAAACATGATCACCTTAGCGTATTAAATAACTCACTAACTACGTTAAAAATTATTTATATAGAACAACTATGTATCATAATTTTAGCCTTGTTATTGAGCTATTTTCTTGTCGCTATAATAGCTCATTAATTTAATGCAATTGGTATAACAAAATAATTAAACATTAAAGGCCGCCATACCTCGGCCGCATTACTTTTTATAAAGGAACAACGTTATGACTCGCTTTTCTGAACTTATGTCAGGACAAACACTGCTACCTATAATTCAAGCTGATACGCCAGAGCAAGGTGTTCAAATAGCGAAAGCTATGGCTAACGCTGGCCTTACTTTAGTTGAAGTAGTACTAAGAACAGAGGCTTCTTTAGAAGCATTAAAAGCTATTAAGGCACAAGTGCCAGAGCTAAAAGTCGGTGCGGGTACAGTCATAAATACTGACATTTTAGAGCAAGCACTTGAAGCGGGTTCTGACTTTATTGTAACGCCAGCGGTTTCTCCTGCGCTACTTACTGCTCTTGCTAAATGTAATGTGCCGGTACTTCCTGGTGTATCAAACACAGGTGATATTTTAATGGCACTTGAATATGGCTTTGAAGAGCAAAAATTATTCCCGGCTTCGCTTGCCGGAGGAGCACCTTTTGTATCAGCTGTGTCGTCAGTATTTAGAGCAGTCAGCTTTTGCCCTACAGGCGGCGTTAGCGAAAGTAACAAAATGGACTATCTTTCTTTAAATAATGTATTCGCCGTTGGCGGTACTTGGATAGCGAAAAAAGAGTGGGTTGAACAAGAAAATTGGCAAGCAATTACTGATTCTTGTATCCAGGCTTTAAAATAGAAAGGATTTCATAAATGAATTATTTAGCCCCAACAATACTGCCAGGCGTAATCGTTGGCGATGAAGTAAGTGCTGTGTATGAACATGCGCGTACTAATCAATATGCGTTGCCAGCGGTAAATGTTGTTAGTACAACATCTATAAATGCGACGCTAGAAGCTGCTAAAAAGAAAAACTCGCCCGTTATTATTCAGCTTTCTAATGGTGGAGCTCAATTTTTTTGTGGTAAAAGCTTATCTTTACCGGAGCAACAATCAGCAGTGCTTGGGGCGGTAAGTGCTGCAAGATATGTACATTCAGTGGCAGCACATTATGAAGTAGCAGTGATGCTTCATACTGATCACGCAGCTAAAAAGCTACTACCTTGGATTGATGGTTTGCTTGATGAAGGTGAAAGACACTTTGAACTGACTGGCAAACCACTGTTTAGCTCGCATATGATTGATTTGTCAGAAGAGCCTTTAGAAGAAAATATCGAAATTTGTGAACGTTACTTAACGCGTATGGCAAAAATAGGTATGACGCTTGAAATTGAGCTTGGCTGCACGGGCGGCGAAGAAGACGGTGTTGATAACTCACACCTAGACAGCTCTTCTTTATACACTCAGCCTGAAGATGTTGCATTTGCTTACGAACGTTTAAGTCGTATTAGCCCTAACTTTATAATTGCAGCGTCTTTTGGCAATGTTCACGGTGTATATAAGCCGGGTAACGTTGTTCTTACACCAACTATTTTAAAAGATTCACAAGCTTACGTATCAGAAAAATTTAATCTACCAAGCAACTCAATTAACTTTGTGTTTCATGGTGGTAGTGGTTCTGAGTACGATAAAATTGCAGAGTCTTTAACCTATGGTGTAGTTAAAATGAATATTGATACCGATACGCAGTGGGCGTGTTGGACAGGTATTTTAGACTACTACAAAGGTAACCAAGCATACCTACAAGAGCAAATTGGTAACCCTGATGGGGATGATAAGCCAAACAAAAAATATTATGACCCTCGCGTATGGTTGCGTCATTCAGAGCAAAGTATGGTTGCAAGACTAGAGCAATGCTTTGACGATCTAAATTGTGTAAATAGGTATAGCGCATGAAAAGACTAAATACAGTATTAAAAGAAGACGGTGTAGATACCGATCTTATTTTACTTATTCGCACAATTTTAGCGACCAGTAAAGAAATTGCTTTTCGAGTAAGCCAAGGTGAATTAGCCGGTGTTTTAGGTTCAACATTGAATGAAAACATCCAAGGTGAAGTTCAGAAAAAGCTAGATGTAATCGCAAACCAACTACTTAAAGACATCCTACTTGACGACAGCAGCGTACGATCAGTTGCATCAGAGGAAGAAGATCATGCGGTAGGTGGCCACCCTGAAGGTAAGTTTATTGTTGCTTTTGACCCACTAGATGGCTCTTCTAATATTGATGTTAATGGGCAAATAGGCACTATATTTACTATTTACTTAGCCCGTGATGATGTTGCCTTCGACAGCGACGAGCAATTTAGTCAGCCTGGTGTAAATCAAGTATGTGCAGGCTATGTGTTATACGGCCCTTCATCATTACTTGTAATGAGTACTGGCGGTCCAACGCGTTGTTATACATTAGACTCAACGCATGGCGGTTATCTACTGACAAATAAGCAGTTAAGTGTGCCAGAGCAGAGTCGTGAATTTGCCGTTAATATGGCTAACTACCGTTATTGGGACGAACCGACACAAGTGTATTTTGATAAATTGCTTTACACCTGTGAAAGCTTTGAAAAAAGCTCAATGCGTTGGAATGCAGCGATGGTAGGCGACGTTCATCGTATATTATGCCGAGGCGGGTTATTTTTGTATCCGCAAGATAAACGCAGTGGTAACGATAACGGAAAAATAAGACTGCTTTATGAGGCAAACCCGTTGGCACTTTTAGTTGAAAACGCAGGTGGTAAAGCAACCTCTAGAGGAACGCGTATTTTAGATATTGCGCCAACTAGCTTGCATCAACGTGTGCCTGTTGCTTTGGGCTCAAATGAGCCTGTAGAGTTTTATAATAACGCTATTTTATAAACCAGTACTTAATAAAAAAGGGGCAAAAAATAGCCCCTTTCTTTACCCTTATTTTTCATTCTCTCTGTAAATAATCCTTTTTATACAAACTCACTTCATTTCTTAATTTTTTTATAGTCTTCAAATAAGAATACTTCATATATATTAAATAAATCTGATTTACTTAACCCCATGTAAAACCAATTTTTTACTCTAAGGTTATGTATTTTCGCAGTAATTGTGCACGATTGAATTCAATTTTTGACCTGGGATAACAGTGCAGGGTTAACTTTATGTTTATTTATTGTTATTTAATTAGGTGGGTATAGTGGAAAAAGTTATTTTATTATGGTTATATTACCAAGTTGGTTAACAATTTATTTGCAATTTAAATGAATTTGGTAATAAACGCATGATTTATTTGGTAACACACACAATAGATAACCAAATATTAAAACCATAAATTTGGAGAATAGAGCCACCATGAAATTAAAACATTTTGCGCTATGCGCTATTGCAGCTGCAATAGTTGGTTGTGACACAAACTCAAACAACAATGACAACAACTTGGGCTCTATTGCTCTTAGTGGAACTGTTACAAGCGGACAAACATTAACAGCTGAAGTTAGTGACCCTGATGGTATCTCAGGTGACGTGACTTACTATTGGTATGCAGATGGTGAGGCAATTACAGGTGCAAATAGCGCTTCGTTTACACTGACTGACGATCAGATAGGGTTACCAATTACAGTTCAAGGGCTTTATACCGATGATGGCGGTATCAATGAATCGCATATTACAGCTCCAACCGCAGATGTTGCCGCAATCGCATTCCCTGCAAGTTTAACTATTACGGGCGACGCTCTAGTTGGTTCGCAACTAACAGCCAATGTAGCTGACGAAAATGGCTTTGATGGCGATACAGTAACTTATAAATGGTTTGCTGATGACATAGAGATTGCAGATGAAGCACTTTTAACGCTCACGTTAACAGACGCACAGTTTGGTACAGTTATAACAGTTAGTGCATCTTTTGAAGATAGCCGTGGGTTTAACGAGTCTGTGACTTCAACGGGTACAGAGGTTGTAGCACGAACAAACTCAGAAGGCGAAGTTACAATTAGTGGCACGCCAACCGTTGGTAATATATTAACAGCAGAAATTAATGATACCGACGGGGCAACAGGAGATATTACTTACCAATGGCTTGCTGACGCACAAGAGATAGATGGCGCAACACAAAGCACCTTTACAGTTGATGCATCACTTTTAGGTCAAAAGATAAGTGTTCAAGTTGCTTACACAGATGATAATGGATTTATCGAGGATAATACATCAGAGGAAACAATTGCTGTTTCTGCTGTTGCGGTTGACGAAGCCGGTAGCGTCGCCATTATGGGCGTAGCGCCTTATTTGACAAGTGGCGAGTTAACCGCTGAGATAACTGATAACAACGGTGTTGAAGAGGCAAACGTTACTTATACTTGGTCTGCTGATGGCGTTGAAGTAGCCGACAGTAATAGTAAAACATTTACACCTTCTGCTTACGCTGGCTCAATAATGTCGGTAAAAGCTACGTATACAGATAACGATGGTTTTGCGAGTGAGGTTACAAACTCACTTGATACATTAGTTTACACACAATTAGTTAGTAACCCTGAAGCACTCCTTGGTGCTTTAAGCGGCGGTTTAGCTGATGGTGATGTTATTGGCTTAAACACCGGTGTTTATGCTGATATGGACGCAGTTTTATTAACCAGTGCAGTAACGCTTCGCGCTGTAGAAGGTCAAACTCCTGTACTTAGCGGTGAAGTATGTGTGCATGTAGCTGCTGGAGTAGATGGCGCTGGATTAACAGGGCTTACCTTTAAGAATATAGATACTAAAGCGGGTGCATTTTGTGAAACCGAAGAAGGTGCTGTTATTTACTCAGAAGGGGATAACTTTACTTTTTCGCAAAACACGATGGATGGAGAAGAAGCTACACTCAATAACTCTGAATACCATTGGCTGATGATAAAAGGTCAAAGTGCGTTGGTTGAGCGAAATACATTCTCTAATCGAAATGTAGCAGAAAAAGGGTCTGTGATAAAAATATCATCATCAAGCTCTGATCACGTTATTCAATATAATTTATTTAGTGACAGTGATAATCCAAACTTTGGTCAATCAAGTTTATATTTAATCAATGCAGGTAGCACAACGGGTAGCGGTGCAGCTGATAACGCAAACTTTACTATTCAGTATAACCGCGTAGAAAACTTTGTAACAGGTCGTCGTTTAATGCGTGTACAAACTTCTGGTGCAACCATCAAAGGCAATACAATCGTGAATCCTAATGGTGGTATTTCACTAGAAGATGGTGGCTTCAACAGTGTTACAGATAACGTTATTATTCGAACTACCGATATTGCAAGCTCTGATGATCGCCCAGCGGGTATATTAATTACACCACTTGGTCACACCGTAAGTAACAACTACATTGCAGGTATTCGTTCTGGTAATAAAGAAGCGGGCGGTATTGTATTTACGGCAAATCCATTTTCGCAAGCTGACGGCGGTGTGCCAAACTCGGGTAACCAAGCTGTACTTGATGCGGCTGGCGACTTTACACTAAATGTAACAAATAATACAGTTTTGAATTCACAGCAACCTATTGTATTTAGTACAGAAATAGGCTCTAAAGCACCAACAAGTGATTGTGATGAGTTAACCGCAGCGAATGCGCCGGTACTATACGGCCTAACCAAAAATGCGTTTGTTATAAACTTTAATGGAAATTTAATTGCAAACGGTTTAGGCGATCAAACAGACGCAGATACAATAAACAGCAGTGCTACAACTCAAGGCCTATTTTACCCAAATACACTTGATAGTGACCATGCTTTTGAATATGACTGTGACTTAATTAATCATGATAGCTCGCTGCTAAGTAACAACTTTGGTTATATGGATAGTCGAGTATCAGGCGATGCAAGCGGTGACTGGGTTGAAATTAGAAAACTAAATGGTAATGGCGCATTCGATACTGATGGTGCAATTGACCAAGACCCAGCAACTAACGGTAAAGAAGTGCTTGAGTACGTTACAGCAGCAAGTACGTTATTAGAAACTGACCCTGCAGGCCTTCAGGCAGAGGCAGGTGCTAAAGGTCTTCATTATATTCAATCATCTGAAGTAGGTGTTGGATCTACATGGAAAATACAAAACGATTAAGTAACCAATTAATCAGTTAACTTTTAAAAGCCCCAAATTTGGGGCTTTTTTATTATTTATTAATAATCACCACACTTTTCTCAACCTACATTACCCATTTATAAACTAGTTTAGAGCGGTTTATATTCTAGTAAAAAACCTGCCTGACCTACTGGTAATGCCGCTAAGTTAAAATTGGTATACCTTATGGTAATATTAAAACGTCAAATTGGTTGATCATCGTGCTGCGTTTAAGTATATTAACGTCAAAGGTCACATAAAATATACATAAGCATAACAAGCTAACACACTAAAATCACACAACAACAACCAGCGGAGAATTCAAATGTCGTTGAAGTCACGAGATAACAATAATTCTACAACAGGGCAGTTTGCAATGCGCCCAGTTGCAAAATGGGTAAGAACAGCGATCATCGCAGGTATGGCAAGTTCTTGCGTATTTACAGCAAGCGCACAGGAAGATCAGGGAAAAGCGACAGAAGTTGAAGAAGACGTTGAAATAATTAGTGTTACAGGTACACGTAGAACGATTCAAGACCAAATAGCAATTAAACGTGAAGCAACAACGGTAGTTGATGGCCTGTCATCTGAAGATATTGGTGATTTACCAGCACTGTCTATCGGTGAAGCACTGGAATCAATTACAGGTGCTGCATCTCACCGTGAAAACGGTGGTGCAACAGAAATCACTATTCGTGGTCTTGGTCCATTTTTAAGTGCAACGCATATCAATGGTCGTGAAGCGACTAATGGTAGTGGTGACCGCTCAGTTAACTTTTCGCAGTTTCCGTCAGAACTTGTAAAAAAAGTAGCAATTTATAAAACGCAAGATGCGTCAATGATTGAAGGTGGTGTTGCAGGTGTTATTGCACTTGAAACTATAACTCCACTTGATTTTGGCAAGCAACGTGTATCAGCTGAAGTTAAATTAAACTACAACCCTGATGAAGGTAATGTAGATAACTCACTTCAAAGTGACGCGGGTTACCGTGGCACGTTTAGTTATGTTGACCAGTTTGAATTTGATAACGGCCAAGCCGTTGGTGTGTCTTTTGGCGTACAGCGCCAAGATATCAGCCAACCAGAAGCTGAATACAGAAGCTCTAGCCCATCAGGTTCTTCATTATGGGCGTGTTTAAACGATCCTAATAATACCAATGAAGGTTTTTATCGTAGCAGCGCAGGCGACTGTGAAGACCAAGTTAGTGGCAGTAGCAACCAAGGTTACGATACAGAAATTGATCCTGAAACAGGTAAAGCAGTAAGTGATGGTACTCCTTACGCTTGGACTGGCAGTAGCCGTAGTTACCGCCAAAACGAGACATCAGATGAACGTGATGCAATGTTTTTTGCACTGCAATACCAACCGTCAGCTGATTGGGATGTTAACTTTGACGCACAAATATCAGATAGAACACAACAAGAAGCACGCCACGATTTAATCTTTTTACAAAAACGTGCAACACCAGGCGTAACAGGTCCAACACTTGTTACTAATGATGTAGGCGGTATTTTGCACTGGGAAGGTGAAGAGCGCATTGAATCAGCGGGTGAGCAATTTTCTCGTGAAGAAAACTACCAAGGTTACGGCATAAATATAGAACATACAGTTACCGATAGATTAACTGTTGACTTAGATTTAGCGTATTCAAAAACTGAACGTGAAGAACTTCAAATATCTAACCGTGGTAGAACATCAGGTCGTAATTTCTTTTCTTGGGATATGGGCGATGAGATCCCTCATTTCACACTGACAGACTTTGACGTAACAGATATTTCAAACTTTACAGATAGCCTAAGAACACGACTTGACCGTGAAAATGTTCGTGAAAACGAAGTTATCTCAGCGCGACTAGATTTTGACTATACCTTAGATGGCAATGTTTTCACCAGTATTCAAGGTGGTATTAGAACATCTGAAATGACCTTCCTACAGTATGGTGGTAGCCAAGGTAACGGTTCAAGAAACGAATTTACACTAGACTCTGGTACTGAAGCGCTTGACGTATTACAAGGTTGTCAAATCGATTTCCCAGAATCAGGCTTTTTATCGAGTGTATCTGATGGCGATATCGTAACAAATGTTGATAGTGACGGTAACGTTGTAGATAGCGGTACAGGTTCATCATGGGCTACATACGACAACGTATGTTTCTCACAAGCTGTAGCTGGTTCTAACGCTGATGGTGTGTTTGCTTACCCAGAAGTTGAATATGAAAATGCAGGTACAATTGATGTAACAGAAAAAACAACATCAGTGTACTTAATGGCGAATTACGATACTGAAATGTTTGGTAAATTCATTCGCGGTAACTTTGGTCTTCGTATTGTAGACACAGAAGTAACTTCGATTGGCTTTAGAAATAGCTTTGACGTAGTAACAAGCGACACAGGTGTACTTTCTCTGGTTGAATCTGATAATGGTTCATTGGATAAAATAAAAAGCGGTGGTGACTACACGAAGTATTTACCAAGTTTTAACCTAGTTATTGACTACAGTGAAGATATTTTATTCCGTGCAGGTATATACCGTGGTATGTCACGCGCAGATCCATCTGATTTAGGTTACAGCCGTACATTCCAAGAAGATACAGAAGGTACAGCAACATCAATTAGCGATTTATTAGTGGGTGTAAATGGTTCTGGTAACCCGGACACTCAACCGCTTATGTCGTGGAACTACGATGCTGCGTTTGAATGGTACCCTAACGAAGATTCAATCTTAGCGTTAAGCTTATACTACAAACAGTTCAACGGTGGTTTTCAACAACAAACAGTAATTGAAGATTTTACTGTTGCCGGTGAAACTGTTTCATTACCAATTACTAACTCTGTTACATCAGATGAAGACAGTGAAATATTAGGTCTTGAAGCCTCATTTTCTTACCGCTGGGATAACGGCATCGGTATGAAATTTGGTTACAACTATGCAGACACTGATTTTGAGTTCCAAGATAGCTTATACGGCGATACGTTTGAGACTGACGTAGATGGTAATACTACACAGTTAACTGACGGTATTATTGAGTCGGCTTCAGTACCTGGTTTCTCAAAGCATGTATTTAGCAGTCAGCTGTACTACCAAATTGGTGGATTTGATACTGCTGTTATTTACAAATATCGTAGTGAGTATTTCCAACCATATACTACAAATGGTACTCGACTTCGTTATGTTGATGGCGTAGGTGTGTGGGAAATGCGCGCATCATACAAAATTGATGAGCACTTTAGAGTTAAAGCAGAAGCAATTAACTTGTTCAGTGCACCTAAATCACAAGACTTCTTTGTTGAAGGTAACTTAGGTGAAGTGAATGACTACGGCCCACGTTTATTCTTAGGTTTGAGCTACAAGCTATAATAATAGTTAAACATTAAATCACATTAAAAAGGCGGTTTTACCGCCTTTTTTGATCCTCAAATTCTTCAATTTTATATTTTCGATAACATCAACAAACAGTACTTAAAAACTCACTCCTAAATTACGCTACTTGACTAAAAACAATTAAATTGGTTAACCAATAATGCTGTTTATTCAGCACGCCCAACATCATCGGTTTCTCCTGCCTAAATTATTTCATTTTTAAAACGATAACTATTCTAACCTTTGTTATTGACAGCCCTATTTCTAATAGAATTTAAAAACCATAAATAACATCAACTTAAAATGTAAGTTTTGCTTTTAACTTGAAATTTAGTTAGGTTTTTCTATTTTGGTAATAACATGTTGCATAATATTTGATCTAAATTCATTACCAAAAGGTTGACCTTTGTAGGTGTGGGTGTAAATATAAAGTTAAGGGTTTGTAATAATTAAGGGCTTTTAATAAAAACAATAAAGTAGCTGGTTAAACATAGCATTTCACACACACAGGAAAAAAACTATGAGTCACAAGTTATCTAAAATTACACTGGCAGTTATATCGGCAACCGCACTTGGTATGTCTTTGTCTACACAGGCGCAAGAAGCTCCAAAAAAAGCTGCAGACGATCTTGAGGTTATTGAGGTTTCAGGTATTCGACAATCGCTTACAAATGCGCTTGCACAAAAGCGTTCAGCAGATAGCCTTGTTGAGATTATTGAGGCTGTCGATATTGGTAAGCTACCAGATCAAAACCTCGCAGAAGTACTTGAAAATGTAACGGGGATTCAAATTACCCGTGAAGCAGGGGTAGGTACGGGTGTTCAAATTCGTGGTACCAATGCTAATCGTACAGAAGTGAACGGCGTATCAACAGTTGGCTCAGGGTCTGGACGAAGTGGCATTAGTTTTGAGGATGTATCAGCTGCAATCATCTCTGGTGTAGAAGTAATTAAGTCACCAGAAGCAAAAACAATCGAAGGCTCTGTGGGCGCAACAATAAACCTTAAAACAATTCGCCCGTTACAGTTAAATGAAACTCTAGGCTCAATTAGAGTCCAAGGTGAAGATAGTAGCTTATCAACAGATGGTGTGACTCCTAGGGTATCGGGTGCTTGGGGTGATAACTGGGAGCTTGATTCGGGCGGTAAGTTTGGTGTTGTATTTAGTGGTAGTTACAGTGAGCAAGACGTAACCGCATTTCGTCCTCGCGCAGATAGAGATAATTCGGTAGCCGCTGATAGTGGTGCTGCAAGTGCACAATCGTTTGATTTTCTACCAGTACAATTTTTAATTCAAGATTACGATAATTACGAATACGAGACAAAAAACTTCGCAGGTACATTTGAATATGCGCCAAACGACAATATGAAATTCTTTTTTGATGCAGTTGTTAATGATCAAGAGCGCCGCCAAGAAAGCTCAAGAGTACAAGCATCTGGCCTAAGTGATCTTAGAAATGTATCAATACCGAGTGAATTTAAAACAGTTAATTTTGGTTCACTTGACGGACAAAACCTGGGCAGCATACAGGCGGCCGTAAGAGGCGTGATTCCGGTTGAAGACGGTGGTGGCGATCCTAACTTACGTTTTTCTAGCGATACTAATTCACGCATCACAAAGAGCAAAATATTTAGAATAGGGGGCGAATGGCAAGGCGATAGATTATTTGCAAGTGTTGAAGCCTCAACCTCTCGTTCTGATTCAACTACACCAAGTTTTAATACAACGCTCAATTTTATAAATCCAAATGTCGCTACTAATTCGTCAAATGAAAACGGTACTCCTTTTGAGTATGATCTTACAGGTGATGCACTTACATTTGGCATTGCAACGGGGGAGGCAAACGCGCCAACAATGGCTCAATTACTCGACCCTGCAAATGTTGTTCTACGTGACGTAAACCAAGGGCAAGATGAGTCAGAAAATACAGAAGATGCGTTTCGTACAGATTTTACATATTACTTAGATGATGTAATAACGTCAGTCGATTTTGGTTACCGCTACAGTAAAACGAGTAGTGTGTCGGATCAAGTTCGCTCTAACGTTGGTTTAAGAAATATGGCTGATAGCCCAACGGGTGATTTATTTGCACAATTATTAACAGCGGGCCCAGATAACTTTAACGATGGTGATGGGCGAGCACTCTATATTCGTGATTTCTTACTTATAAACCCAGAGCTTGCATCCTCTGATCCACAAGCCGTATTAGCAGCGCTTAACCAAGCGATTGAAGCTAATAATGCAATAACGGGTTCTGATCGCGGTCCAATAAGTTCACCAACGTCTCAAGTAAATGCATTTTTTGATATTGAAGAAGAAACGCATGCCTTATACGCACAAGCTAATTTTGAGTATGGCATGTTTCGCGGTAACTTTGGCCTACGTTATTTAGAGACTGAAGTTACATCGCTAGGTAACTCTGTTACTCAAGATGGAAGTGGCAACGAACTGGTTACTCAGCTAACGTCAAAAGGTGATTACGATTTCTTTTTACCTCGATTCAATTTAGCCGCGAATGTAAGTGAAGATGTGATTGTTCGTTTAGGTTGGTCAAAAGATATTAGACGCCCAGATTTTGATGACCTATCTACATCTGTTACGTTTGGCACCAGCCCTAATAGTGCCGTTTCAATTGGTAATTCAGGCTTAGCACCAGAAGAAGTAACCTCTTTCGATATATCCACAGATTGGTATTTTGCACCCGCTGCTTTGTTAAGTGTGGGGTACTTTCATAAAACACGTAGCGATTTGCACGTTACACAGCAAGTTGACCCATTTGAAGACCCAAGCACAGGCTTTCGCGATACAAATGGTCCAGAGTGTGAAGGCGGCGGCATATTTAATCCAATTGCAGATATAAACGTGTTCGGCCCAGATGCTGGCGTAGGGTTATGTGTTCCTACGCAAACTACTATTAATGATTCTGGTGAAACAACACAGCAAGGTATTGAGCTTGCAGCTCAATACGACTTATCAAGTTTTGAAAAAGAGCTAGGTTGGGCATCAGGTTTTGGTGTGGTTGCTAACTATACCTATCAAGAATTTTCTGGTGGTGAATCATTTGACACTGCAACGAGTCGTGCAAATGCTGTTTTTGCATTAACAACCGGTAACCCGGATGCAGACATAAGTGCTAAGCAATCACTAATTGATCTGTCAGAAAACGCATATAACATTACATTTTATTATGAGAAATACGGTCTATCTGCTCGAGCGCGTTACACGTGGCGCGAAGGGTACCGTTCAACTGACTTTGGCAGCACCTCAAGCTTCCCATGGGGTTTCCCTGTTGTTCAAGAAGACAGAGGGCAGCTTAATGCCAGCATAAGTTATGATGTGAACGATCAGCTAAATATTGGTATTGAAGCCGTTAACTTAACTGAATCAGAAGTTAGCCAGTCTTGTGTTAACGAAGGTGCTTTACTTTGTTTCCAAGGTATTACAGACCGCCGTATTACATTTGGCGCTAGCTATAGATTTTAAAAGTTATAGTTAAATCGAGTCTATAAGTGTGTGTATTTAAAGACGTTAAAAGCAAGCCATCTGGCTTAATGCCGATCAGTTAAGAAATATTTAACGATCCATTGACCGATCTTCTGGTTAGTTTATAAAGGCTTCTGAATTTA